>NZ_DHXG01000045.1:40257-50429 GCF_002413585.1 Paracoccus sp. UBA5162 | reverse complement strand
GACGCCGTGGCGATCAACGGCACGGCGCTGTCGCCCGCCACGATCCTGACCGATCTCAACGAATATGGCCGCCGGCACGGCATCGGCCGGCTGGATTTCGTGGAAAACCGCTTTGTCGGCATGAAGTCGCGCGGCATCTACGAGACCCCCGGCGGCACCATCCTGCTGGAGGCGCATCGCGGCATCGAACAGATCACGCTGGATTCGGGGGCGGGCCATCTGAAGGACAGCCTGATGCCGCGCTATGCCGAACTGATCTATAACGGCTTCTGGTTCAGCCCCGAACGCGAGATGTTGCAGGCGGCCATCGACAAGTCGCAGCAGCACGTCACCGGCACCGTCCGGCTGAAGCTGTACAAGGGCAGTGTGCATTGCGTCGGCCGCTGGTCGGATCACTCGCTTTACAGCGAAGCCCATGTCACCTTCGAGGACGACGCCGGCGCCTATGACCAGAAGGACGCGGCGGGCTTCATCCGCCTGAACGCCCTGCGGCTGAAACTGGTGGCGAATCGCAACGCGCGGGTGAAGTGACGACGGCCCGCGGTCGGTTGGGAAAGGAGATCTGGAATGCCCAATGCCGAATATGTGCATGCGATGGCGCGATACAATCTGTGGCAGAACGACAATCTGGTCAGCGCGGCGACGCGGATCGGACCAGCCGCGCGGCAGCGTGACCGCGGGGCCTTCTTCGGGTCGATCGAGAAGACGTTTTTCCATGTCTGCTGGGCCGACCGCATCTGGATGAGCCGCTTCACCGATCTGGCCGCGCCCGCGGGCGGTCTGGCCGAGTCGACCGCGTTCGAGGGCGATTGGGACGATTTTCGCAAGGCGCGCGCCGCCTCCGACCAGTTGATCCTGTCCTGGGCCGCGTCGGTCGATCCCGACTGGTTCGCCGGCGAACTTTCCTGGTTCTCCGGCGCGGCCGGCCGGAACATGTCCCGGCCCAAACCGCTTGTGGTGATGCAGCTTTTCAACCACCAGACCCATCACCGCGGACAAATCCACGCCATGCTGACCGCCGCCGGAGAAAAGCCCGGTGCCACGGATATCGCCTTCATGCCCGCCGAGGATCCGTGACGCGCTTCCCCGGATTTCCGGCGATCTGTTCCGGGAACCACCATGCCGCAACCGAAAGGGCCTTGCCATGACCGACCAGCGGCGGACCGCCCGCATCGCCATCCTGACCGTCAGCGACCGTGCAGCAGCCGGTGAATATCCCGACAAGGGCGGCCCTGGCGCGGAAGACTGGCTGCGCGATGTCATCATCTCGCCGGTGGAGATCGCCCGGCACATCGTTCCCGACGGGCGCGAGGGCGTGGCGTCCAGGCTGCGCGAACTGGCCGAAGGCGGGGCGGACCTGATCCTCGTCACCGGCGGCACCGGCCCCGCGCCGCGCGACCAGACGCCCGAGGCGGTGATGGACGTGGCCGAACGCGAATATCCGGGCTTCGGCGAGGAAATGCGCCGCGCCAGCCTGCGCGAGGTTCCGACCGCGATCCTGTCGCGCCAGACGGCGGTCAGCCGCGATGCCACGCTGATCATCACGCTTCCCGGCAAGCCGTCGGCCATCGCCACCTGCCTCAATGCGGTCTTTGCGGCCGTGCCCTATTGCCTTGACCTGCTGGGCGCGGGACGGATCGAGACCGACCCGGCAAAGATCGATGCGTTCAGGCCGCAAGCGAAAAGCGCCGCGTCAGACCCCGCCTGAGGCCCCGCCGGCAACCTCGGCCACAATCGTCTATAATCGGGGGCGGGAGGATGCGATGCTGTTCGTGCCAGGGCGAAAGGTTCCGGCGACCGCCTTGCGGGCGAAGCGGCGCGGGGCGCCGGGCCGGGCATCGCAGGATGGTATCAGCCCGACTTCTTCCGGGACGCGCGCTTCTTGGGCGCGGCTGCCGCCGCGGCCTCGGCGGCGCGCTTTTCGTCGCGCTTCAACCGTGCTTCCTTCAGCTTGGCGGACAGTTCGTCCCGGCGCGTGCGGTCCTCGTCGATGATCAGCTTTGCCGCCGCCGTGGTGCGGTCCTGAAGGGTTTCGGTCGGCTTGAAAAATTGGCCGAACAGCGGGCTCGGCTTGTCTTTGCGTGTCACTCGGATCTTCCTCACAATGTGGCGTTTCATATCGGGCGGCAGAGGCGGTTCGGTCGTTTGGGGCTGGGCGGACCGCGATTCGGCGGGTCCGTCCCTGCGGATCGGATTGCTGCCCTGTCGCCGATCTGCTGCGTGGCCCCGCGGCCGGCTTTCCTCCGGCATCGACAGGCTTGTCCTGTTCCGGCGGCCTGCGGGCCGCGGTTCGCGCCCGGTCAATGATCCGGCGCGCATGGTCACGGTCCTGGAGGCCGCCTATCGGCCGGGCGCCGTGACGCCGCGGCAGAACCGCCCGACTGATACCTCTATAAAGGAACTGCGCTGCCGAGTATATGAGCGCGCGCAATCTTCTGATGACCATCGCCGGCCTCTCCGCCGCAGCGCCTTCGCAGCGGCGGAGAGGCCGGCGGATGCGGCAGTTCTCAGCCGCCGAACAGCCGCAGCGCCAGCGGCGCGATGATCGCGGTCAGAACCGCGTTCAATCCCATGCCGATACCGGAAAAGGCACCCGCCGTCTCGTTCACCTGGAAGGCGCGGGCGGTGCCGATGCCGTGCGCCGCCACGCCGACCGAAAAGCCCCTTGCACGCCAGTCCCTGATCCGCAGCGCATTCAGCAACGGCGTGACGATGATCGCGCCGAAGATGCCGGTCATCAGGACCAGCGCGGCGGTCAGCGTGGGCTGGCCGCCGATCCGTTCGGCGATGCCGATGGCGACCGGCGCCGTGGTTGATTTCGGCGCCAGAGAGGCCAGGACAGGTCCCCCGATTCCGAAGCCCTTGGCAATCGCCAACGCCGAGACGATCGCGACCGAGGACCCCGCCAGCAGTCCCGCCAGCATCGGCCAGGCGGCCTTGCGCACACGCGGCAGATTGTCATAGAGCGGCAGGCCCAAGGCTACGGTCGCCGGCCCCAGCATGAAATGGACGAATTGCGCGCCTTCGAAATAGGTGGCGTAATCCGTCCCGGTCCCCCATAGCAGCAGCGCCAGCAGGATGATTGCCACCAGAACCGGATTCGCCCAGCTTTTCCGGCGGCTTGCACGAAAGACAGCATCTCCGATCAGATAGGCGGCCAGGGTCGCGGTCAGCCACAGCAGCGGGCCTTCCGACAGGTAGGACCAGATCAGCAGCGGATCAGTCATCGCTTTTCAGCGCCGCAGGGTCGATCGAGCCTGTCAGCCGCGCCGTCCAGGAAAACGCCAGCGCCCCCGCCGCGATCGCCAGAATGGTCGAGCCGGCCAGCGCCAGCGCCAGCCCCAGCCCGTCCTGGCGCAGCAATTGCAGATGCGCCACGATCCCGACGCCTGCCGGAACGAAGAACAGCGACAGATGTTGCAGCAACCCCTGCGTGGCGGGCCGGATCCGCCGCGCCAGTCCCGGCCGCGCGATGCAGGCGCCGACCAGCAGCAGCAGACCGACGACCGGACCCGGCAATGGCAGATTCAGACCGCGCGAGGCGATTTCGCCGACAAGCTGGAAGGACAGGATCAGGGCAAGCGATGCGATCATGGCCCGACGCTAGCGCCGCCGCGCAGGCCGCGCCAGTGCCTTTCTGGAACACTCATCTTGTGGATAAGTGGTGCAATAATTCCACATATAGCGGTTGATGTTGACTTGTAGGGTCAAGGACGGAACAATCCGCTAGACTGACCCGATTCTGACGGATTTTCGCCTTGCGTTTCGACCGGCTCCGACTCAACGGCTTCAAAAGCTTCGTGGACCCGACCGATCTGGTCATCCGCGAAGGGCTGACCGGTGTCGTGGGACCGAATGGCTGCGGCAAGTCGAACCTGCTGGAAGCCCTGCGGTGGGTCATGGGCGAGAACCGTCCGACCGCGATGCGCGGCGCCGGAATGGAGGACGTCATCTTCGCCGGCACCTCGCGCCGTTCGGCCCGCGGTCATGCCGAGGTCAGCCTTGGCGTGGACAACCGCGACCGGCTGGCACCGGCGGGTTTCAACGACGAGGATCATTTCGACATCGTGCGCCGGATCACGCGCGACGCGGGCAGCGCCTACAAGATCGGCGGCAAGGAGGTTCGGGCGCGCGACGTGCAGATGCTGTTCGCCGACGCCTCGACCGGCGCGCATTCACCGGCGCTGGTGCGGCAGGGGCAGATCAGCGAATTGATCAATGCCAAACCCAGGAGCCGCCGCCGGATCCTTGAAGAGGCGGCCGGGATCAGCGGCCTCTACCAGCGCCGCCACGAGGCCGAATTGAAGCTGAACGGGGCCGAGACGAATCTGACCCGCGTCGATGATACGCTGGATCAGCTGTCGGCGCAGGCGGCCTCGCTGGCGCGCCAGGCCCGCGCGGCGGCGAAGTACCGCGAGATCGGCGCCGCCTTGCGGCTGGCCGAGGGGGTGCTGCTGTATCGCCGCTGGGCCGAGGCCGAGGCGGCCCGTCTGGCGGCGGCCGAGGCGCTTGCGGCGGCGGTGAAGACGGCGGGCGAGGCCGAATTGGCGTCGCGTCTGGCCGGGGCGCGGCGTGAAGAGGCCGAGGCCGCGCTGCCGGCCCTGCGCGAAGAGGAACAGGTGGCGGCGGCGATCCGGCAGCGGCTTGCGGTCGAGCGCGAGGCGCTGGACGAGGCCGAGGCACGGGCGGCGGATGCGGTGCGCACGCTGGTCGCGCGGATCGCCCAGCTGGATCGCGATATCGAGCGCGAGGATGCGCTGAACCGCGATGCGGGCGAGGTTGTCGAAAGGTTGGCTTGGGAGCGGACCGAACTGGACAAGGCCGGCAGGGGTCACGACGACCGGCTGGACGCGGCAGCCGCGCGGGCCGACGAGGCGGCCGAGTCGCTGCGCGAGGTCGAGGCGCGGCTGGCCGAACTGACCGACGAATCGGCCCGTCTGGCGGCCAGGCACCAATCGGCCGAACGGCTGGCCGGCGATCTGCGGGCCATTCTGCAGCGCGCCGAACGGGCGGCGGCCGAGGCCAGCGAAAGCGCCGGCCGCGCCGCCGATGCGGGAACCGCCGCGCAGACGGCCTTGCAGGCCGCGGAAACCGCGCAAGAGGCCGCCCGCGACCGGGCCGAGGCCGCCGAACAGGCGCTGGCCGAGGCCGAGGCCGCGCGCAGCGAGGCCGAGACCGTCGAGGCCGCGGCCCGCGCCGCGCGATCCGAGGCCGAGGGCGAATCGGGCGCGCTGGCCGCCGAGATGGCAGCCCTGCGGCGGCTGGTGGAACGCGGGCAATCGGGCGGCAAGGCGATCCTTGACCGGGTGCAGGTGGCCAAGGGATCCGAGATCGCCTTTGGCGCGGCGCTTGGCGATGACCTGCGCGCCGGTCTGGCCGAGGATGGAGAGACGGGCTGGCATGTCCTGCCGGGCTGGGACAGCCCGCAGGCCCTGCCGGACGGGGCCGAACCCTTGGCGCGACAGGTGACGGGGCCGGATGCGCTGGACCGGAGATTGTCGCAGATCGGGCTGGTCAGCGATGCGGCGGAAGCCGCCGCGATGCAGGCGGCGCTGGCGCCCGGTCAGCGGCTGGTCACGCCCCAAGGCGATCTGTTCCGCTGGGACGGAATGCGGGTCATGGCGGGCGAGGCTTCCTCTCAGGCCGCACTGCATTTGCAAAAGGTCAACCAGCTCAACGAGATAGGCGGTCAGGCGGAACAGGCCCGGGCCCGGGCGGACGCTGCCGCCGAGGCACATGACAAGGCCCGCGCGCGGCTGGCCGATCTGTCCGGGCGCGAGAAATCGGCCCGCGATGCCCGGCGCGAGGCGGAACGGCTGCTGTCGGATGCCGCGCGCGCGGCGACGCGGGCGGAATCGGATCTGGCCATGGCCAGCAGCCGGGCCGAATCGGCGGTGGCCGAGGTCAGGCGACACCGCGAGGATGCGCTGGATGCGCAGGCGCGGCTGACGCAGGCGGACCGCGCCCTGGCCGATCTGCCCGACCGCGGCGAGGCCGCGCTGGCGGTCGAGAACGCCCGCACCGGCGTCGAGGCGGCGCGGATCGCCACCATGACCCGCCGCGCCGCACTGGACGAATTGCGCCGCGAGGGCAATGCCCGGATCAAGCGCCTGCAAGAGATCGCGAAAGAGGAATCCGGCTGGAAGCTGCGGCTGCAACAGGCCGGGACGCGGGCCGCCGAACTGGCCGCGCGGCGCGAGGCTGCGGCCGACGAGCTGGAACAGGCCGAGGCCCAGCCCGCCATTCTGGCCGGGAAACGCGCGGCCCTGTCCGACCGCGAGGCGCAGGCAGAAACCCGTATGGCCGCCGCGCGGACTGCCCTGTCCGCCGCCGACGAGGCCGCGCGCGCCGCCGCTCATGCCGAACGCGAGGCCGAACGGGCGGCCTCCGAGGCCCGCGAAACCCGCGCCGCCCGAGAGGCCCGCCGTGATGCCGCCCGCGACGGCGAGGCCGCGGCCCGCGCCCGCATCCACGAGGAAACCGAGGACAGCCCCCAGGCCCTGCTGGCGACGCTGGACGCCGCCGACAGCGATACGCCGGTGGCCCTGCTGGAAGACAGGATCGCCCGCCTGCGCACGCAGCGCGACGGTCTGGGCGCGGTCAATCTGCGCGCCGACGAGGACAAGCGCGAACTCGAGGAGGAACGCGACCAACTGGCCGGCGAGAAGACCGATCTGGAAGAGGCGATCCGCAAGCTGCGCGCGGGCATCGGCAGCCTGAACCGCGAGGGGCGCGAACGCCTGCTGACCGCCTTCGACACGGTGAACGCGAATTTCTCGACTCTCTTCACCACCCTGTTCGGCGGCGGCGAGGCGCGGCTGGTTCTGGTCGAATCGGACGATCCTCTGGATGCCGGGCTGGAAATCATGTGCCAGCCGCCGGGCAAGAAGCTGTCCACCCTGTCGCTTTTGTCGGGGGGCGAGCAGACCCTGACCGCGATGGCGCTGATCTTTGCGGTCTTCCTGGCCAATCCAGCCCCGATCTGCGTTCTGGACGAGGTGGATGCGCCGCTGGACGACGCCAATGTCAGCCGCTTCTGCGACCTGCTGGACGAAATGACGCGGCGCACCCAGACGCGGTTCCTGATCATCACCCACCACGCGGTGACGATGGCGCGGATGGACCGCCTGTTCGGGGTGACGATGGTCGAACAGGGCGTCAGCCAGCTTGTCAGCGTCGATCTGAAACGCGCCGAGGCTCTGGTCGCCTGAACCGGCCCGCGCTAGGGTGCCGCCAGAGCCTGCCAAGGAGGCCCCGATGCGCCGCATTCCTGCCGCTACCTTCGCCTGCCTGATCGCGCTGCCTGCGGCGGCACAGGTGAAAGCCGATGCCGGCCAGATCCAGAACATCCTGCAGGATCGCGGCATGACGGTGATCCGCGGCAAGGACGATTACGGCGCGCCGCGGCTGACGACCTCGGCCGATGGCAACAAGTTCAGCATCTATTTCTACGATTGCGACCCCGGACCCTGCGATTCGGTCCAGTTCGTCGCCGGCTTCAGCGAGGGCGCGCCGGCCGACATGGCCGCGATCAATGCCTGGAACCGGGAATTCCGCTTTGGTCGCGTCTATCTGGACGATGCCGGCAACCCCTTTGTCGCGATGGATGTGATGCTGTCGGGGACGGGGATCGGAAAGCGGACCTTTGCCGACATTCTTGACAATTGGGGCTCGATGCTGGCCGATTTCCGCAACTACATGAACTGGTGAGGACGAGATGAGCATCGAAGCGACACTGGCCGAAAAAGGCATCACCCTTCCCGACGCGCCGGCCCCGGCTGCGAATTACGTTCCCTTCGTGCGGACGGGCAACCTGATCTTCGTCTCGGGTCAGATCAGCGCCGGCGAGAAAGGCATGATCAAGGGCAGGCTGGGCGACGGCCTGTCGGTGGAGGACGGCGCCGCCGCCGCCCGCCGCTGTGGCCTTGCGCTGATCGCACAGCTGAAATCGGCCATCGGCGATCTGGACCGGGTATCGCGCGTGGTCAAGCTGACCGGTTTCGTCAATTCGACGCCGGATTTCGGCGACCAGCCCAAGGTGATCAACGGCTGTTCCGATCTGATGGTCGAAGTCTTCGGCGATGCCGGCCGCCATGCCCGCGCCGCCGTCTCGGCGCCCTCGCTGCCCTTCGGCGTCGCGGTCGAGATCGAAGCCATCTTCGAGGTGAAATGATGGCCATGCTGCCTCGCGCCTTTCTGGACACGCCGATCGCCCATCGCGGATTGCATGGTCCCGGCCGCCCCGAAAACAGCCTTGCAGCGGCCGAGGCCGCGATCGAACAGGGCTACGGGATCGAACTGGACATCCAGCCGGTCGCGGGAGGCGCGCCGATGGTGTTTCACGATTACGACCTGTCGCGGATGGCCGGGGACGAAGGCTATATCGTCGATCTCGATCCCGAGACACTGGCCGAAATGCGCCTGCTGGACAGCGATCAGGCCATCCCGTCGCTGGCCGATTTCCTGAAACTGGTCGATGGCCGCGTGCCGTTGCTGATCGAGATCAAGGATCAGGACGGTCGCATGGGTCCGAATATCGGCGAATTGCACGCCCGTGTCGCATCGGCTCTGGCGGGATACGAGGGGGCCGTTGCGGTGATGTCGTTCAACCCGCATACCGTCGCGGCCTTCCATGACATCGCGCCGGACATCCCCGTGGGCCTGACCACCTGCGGCTATGACAAGGCGGGATGGCCTATGCTGGACGCCGAGACCCGCATCCACCTGGCCGACATAGATGATTTCGACCGCAGCGGGGCGTCCTTCATCTCGCATGACAAGAACGATCTGGGCAATCCGCGCGTCGATGCGCTGAAGGCGCAGGGCGTGCCGATCCTGTGCTGGACGATCAAGTCGCCCGAAGAAGAGGCCGTGGCCCGCCGCATCGCCGACAACATCACCTTCGAGGGCTACGAGGCGGCAAGGTGACGCGCATCCTGATCACCGGCGCCTCGCGCGGCATCGGTCGCGCGGCGGCGCTGATGGCCGGGGCGCGGGGCTGGTCGGTGGGGGTGAACTATCGCGACCGGCGGGATGCGGCCGACGACGTCGTCGTGGCCGTTGAAAAGGCCGGCGGCCGGGCCATCGCGCTGCAAGCCGATGTCGCCCAGGCGGATGATGTGGCGCGCATCTTCGACCGGGCCGAGGCGGCGTTCGGCGGACTGGACGCGGTGGTCGCCAATGCGGGCATCGTGGCGCCGGCGATGGCGCTGGCCCAGACCACGCCCGATCGGCTGGAACGGATGGTCCGGGTGAACCTGCTGGGCGCGCTTCTGGTGGCGCGCGAGGCGGCGCGCCGGCTGCCGCGCGAGGACGGGGTCACGACCTCTCTGACGCTGATGTCTTCGGCCGCGGCGCGCCTGGGCTCGCCCGGCGAATTTGTCGACTATGCCGCCAGCAAGGGCGCCATCGACACGCTGACCCTTGGACTGGCGAAGGAACTGGGACCGCGGAATGTGCGCGTCAACGCCATCCGCCCCGGCCTGATCGAGACCGAGATGCAGGCCGATAGCGGCATCCCCGACCGCGCCACGCGGCTGGCCGGCAACATTCCGATGGGCAGGCCCGGCAGCGCCGACGAGGTGGCCGAGGCGATCATCTGGCTGGCCAGCGATGCCGCCCGCTACGTCAGCGGCGCGATCCTGGATGTCAGCGGCGGACGCTGAAGCTGCCCGCGCCGCAGGCACCCGCGAGCGATCACGCGGCTTGTGATCGCGCGCCCCGCTGACAAGCCGCGCGGGAAGCCCTAGCTTCGGGGGCATGAGCGCGCCCCTTACCCTCACCACCCATGCGGCCATCGTCCAGATCCCTGCCGCGACATGGGACCGGCTTGGCGACGGCAACCCCTTTACCAGTCACCGCTTCCTGTCGGCGCTGGAATCGTCGCGCTCGGTCGGGACGGGCAGCGGCTGGCAGCCCTTGCATCTGACCGTCGAACGCGACGGCCAGATCGTCGGTGCGGCGCCGCTTTACGCCAAATCGCATAGTCAGGGCGAATATATCTTCGATCATGCCTGGGCGCAGGCCTATGCGCGGGCGGGCGGGCGCTATTATCCCAAGCTGCAATGCGCCGTGCCCTTCACGCCCGCCACCGGCACGCGGCTTCTGTCGCCCGATCCGGGCGTGCGTCAGGCGCTGCTGGCGGGCATGACCCAGATCGCCGAACGTGGCGG
>NZ_DHXG01000045.1:20426-39881 GCF_002413585.1 Paracoccus sp. UBA5162 | reverse complement strand
CGCAGGCTTTCTGCCGCGCGTCACGCAGCAGTTTCACTGGCTCAACCGCGGCTACGGCAGCTATGACGATTTCCTGGCCGCGCTGTCGTCACGCAAGCGCAAGGCGTTGCGCAAGGAACGCCAGCGGGCGCAGGAATTCGGCGGCCGCATCGTCCATCTGACCGGCGACGATCTGAAACCGCATCACTGGGACGCCTTCTGGGCCTTCTATCAGGATACCGGCGGGCGCAAATGGGGCACGCCCTACCTGACCCGCGCCTTCTTCGACCGCATCCACGACACGATGCGCGACGACATCCTGCTGGTCATGGCCGAAAGCGACGGCCGCCCGATCGCGGGGGCGCTGAATTTCCTGGGGCCCGATGCCGTCTATGGCCGCTACTGGGGCTGCGTCGAAGACCACGCCTTCCTGCATTTCGAACTGTGCTACCATCAGGCCATCGACCACGCGATTGCCCATGGCCTGTCGCGTGTCGAGGCCGGCGCGCAGGGCGAACACAAGCTGGCGCGGGGATACGAGCCGGTGCCGATCCATTCGCTGCACTGGGTCGCGGATGAGGGATTCCTGCGCGCCCTGGCCGATTATCTGGATCAGGAACGCGAGGCGATGGGCGGCGAGATCGCGGCGCTGGCCGACTGGACCCCGTTCCGCAGGGGCTGAAGCAGGGCGGCCGGATCCGCATGGCCATGCGCGGCCAGTGCCTGCAAGGCGGCCCGTCGCCCCGGCCGGTCGGGGTCCGGGTCGGCCTGCCACGGATGCCCGCCCAGCCTGTTCAGGTAGCTCGCGGCAAATCCGTGCTGCCGCGCGCCCGCCAGGATCAGCGCCAGATACCAGTCGAAGGGAACGAGGCCGGGCTGCGGGTCGCAGGCCAGATAGGTCATTGCCCGCGCCGGCCGGTTCCCGTGGCGGATCGTGACATCCTCGACGCGGTCATAACCGTGTCCCGCGCCCTCGAACCGGTCCAGCGCGGCCAGATCGGCAGACTCCATCGCGTAGAGAACCCCAGCCGCCTTGTCCGGGTCCGCGGCGATCAGCGCCGCCTTGCCGGACCCGTCCATGCCGCGCTTCTCGAAGCGGACGCAATGACCTTCCGCCCATGCCGGTCCCAGCAGCCGGGCCGAGGGACAGCGCGCCCTCAGCCGCGCCGACAGCATGTTGGAGCCATAGGCGAAATACAGGATCCCGCCCACGATCGCCGATCAGACCTTTTCCAGCAGCGACTCGCCGGCGCTGACGCTGCATTGTCCGGGCGCGTCCTCGATGTCGATCGCCTCGACATTGCCGTCCCGCAAAAGCGCGGCAAACCGTTTGCAGCGGCCGTAAAAGCCTGCGGGCGGAGCGTCGAAATCCAGGCCGAGCGCCTTGGTGACGCTGCCATCGGCGTCGGCCAGAACCTCGATCCCGGCTTCGGCCGCGCCGGTTGCATCGGACCACGCCTTGGCGACGAAGGGATCGTTGACGGTCAGGCAGACGATCCGGTCGATGCCCTTTTCGCGGAACTTGGGCGCGGTGCGCACGAAGCTGGGCATATGCGCGTTGGTGCAGGTGCCGGTAAAGGCGCCGGGCAGGCCGAACAGGGCGACGCGGCCCTCGGCCAGTTCGGCGGTGGAAACCGATTCGGGGCCTTTCTCGCCCACGCGCAGCAGGCTGCCTTGGGGGAATGTCTGACCGGTCTGGATGCTCATCGCGCCTACTCCATGAATTGCAACGGATTCGGCGTGACTATAGGCTGTGCCCCGATGACTGGCCAGCAGCCGGAAGGGCAGGGGATGCGGATCGTGATTGTCGGCGCGGGACAGGCGGCTGCCTCGATGGCGGCGCGGCTGCGCGCGCAGGGCCATGACGGGCCGCTGACGGTGCTGGGTGCCGAACCCTTGGCGCCCTATCAGCGCCCGCCTCTGTCCAAGGCCTATCTGCTGGGTCAGATGGGATTGGATCGGCTGGTGCTGCGCGGCCCCGAATGGTGGCAGGATCAGGGGATCGACCTGCGCCTCGGCGAGACGGTCACCGCCATCGACCGCACCGCGCGCGAGGTCGTGTCGGATCGCGGCCGTCTTGCCTATGACGCGCTGGCGCTGACGCTGGGCGCGGTCCCGCGCCGGCTGCCGGCCTCGATGGGCGGTCATCTTCCGGGGGTTCACGTCATTCGCACATTGGCCGATGTCGATGCGCTGGCCCCTGCCATGCAGCCGGACCGCCGGCTGATCGTGATCGGCGGCGGCTATATCGGGCTGGAGGCCGCCGCGGTCGCCCGAAAGCTGGGATTGCAGGTCACGCTGATCGAGGCCGCGCCGCGCATCCTGGGCCGCGTCGCGGCCCCCGAGACGGCAAAGTTGATCCGCGAGCTGCACCATGCCCATGACGTGAAGATCCTGGAAGACATCGCGATAGAACGCATCCTGGGCGAGCCGCGCGCCACCGGGGTCAGTCTTGCCGACGGGCGCGAACTGCCGGCCGATATCGTGGTGACGGGAATCGGCGTGGCCCCTGAAACGGCCCTGGCCGAGGCGGCGGGGCTGAGGATCGACAATGGCATCGCGGCCGACGAACAGGGCCGCACATCGGATCCGGCGATCTGGGCGGCGGGCGATTGCGCCAGCTTTCCGTGGCAGGGCGGGCGCGCGCGGCTGGAAAGTGTCGGCGGCGCCATCGACATGGCCGAGGCCGTCGCCGACAACATGCGGGGCGCGGACCGGCCCTATCAGCCCAAGCCGTGGTTCTGGTCCGACCAGTTCGACGCCAAGCTGCAGATTGCGGGTCTGGGCACCGGCTACGACCGGATCGTGACCCGTCAGGGCGATGGCGCGCATGGCGGCTCGGTCTGGTATTTTCGCGCGGACCGCCTGATTGCGGTGGATGCGCTGAACGACGCCCGCGCCTACATGATCGGCAAGCGCCTGATCGAGGCGGGCAGATCGCCCGATCCGGACGCCATTGCCGATGCCGCCGACCTGAAGGCGCTTCTGTCATGAGCCCCCGCAACGCCGTTGCGCCTGCAGGGGCGGGGGGGCGGTGCCTCTGGCCCGGGCTTGACGCCACCGCAGGGCGGCCCGTCGGGTGAGGATCGTCGGCGGCACGCTGCGCGGCCTGAAACTGGCCGAACTGGGCGCGGGCGATGCGGCGGCGCATCTGAGACCGACCACCGACCGGGTGCGCGAGGCGATCTTCAACCTGCTGATCAACGGCAGCCATGGCAATCCGCTGCCCGGCGCGCGGGTGCTGGATCTGTTCGCGGGCACCGGCGCCCTGGGGCTGGAGGCGCTGTCGCGCGGCGCAGCGCGGGTGAGCTTTGTCGATGACGGCATGACGGCGCGGGCGCTGATCCGGGCGAACGTGGAACGGGCGCGGGCGAAGGACGTGACCGACCTGTGGCGGCGCGATGCCACGCGGCTGGGCCCCGTCCCGGACCGGCCGTTCGGGATGATCTTTCTGGACCCGCCCTATGGTGCCGGCCTGGGCGAAGCTGCCATCGCTTCGGCGCTGCAGGGCGGCTGGATCGCCCCGGGGGCGATGATCGCCTGGGAAGAGGCGCGCGGACCGATCGTGCCTGCGCCGCTGGTCCGGATCGATCAGCGTCGATATGGCGATACATGGGTGACGCTGGCGCGATTGCCGGAAGGCTGAAATCCGCCAAGGCAGCAAGCCGCGACCGCCCGTCGCGGAGTCGTCGCGGGGTCGTCGCGGCTGTGGGGATATCGCCCCGCCCTGTCCGCGCGCGCTTCGCCCGGTCAGGCCGGTTCGGCGATGACGCGGGCTGCGGCTTCCAGCGCACCCGGCCCGTGCGCGATGTCCAGCGCCGTCATGCCGGCCTCCATGCAGCCGAGAACGCCCATGATCGTGGCCGCGTTGGCGTGGCCCATATGCGCCACGCGCAGCGCGTTCCGGGGCTGCGCCGCGCCCAGTCCGATGCCCAGCGTCACGCCGCATTGCTGGGACAGCCACTCGCGCAGATCATCCGCCCCCGGCACCGTCATGGCCGTGACCGAGGCCGCCCGCGCCATCGGGTCGCCGACCGACAGGCAGATCCCGCAACCGTCCTCGCCCCAGGCCTCGGCCGCGGCCCAGACCGCCCGGGCCAGCGCCGCATGGCGGGCCCATGTCGCGATCAGCCCCTCTTCATCCAGAATCATGCGCAGCGCCTCGTCCAGCGCAAAGAGATGCTGGACCGGCGGTGTGCCGCCCCAGAAGCGCCACAGGGCATCGGCCCCGGCGCGCGTGTGCCAGTCCCAGTAGGGCGTGACCCGCGGGCCTTTGCCCCGCGCCGCCGCCTTGTCCGAAAACCAGACGAAGGCCATGCCGGGCATCGTCATCATCCCTTTCTGGCTGGCCGCAATCAGCACATCCACGCCCCAATCGTCCATCATCATCGGCGCGCAGCCCAGCGAGGCGATCGCATCGACGGCCAGCAGCGCCGGGTGATCGCCCATCGCCGCGCGCAGCGCGGGAATGTCGGCGGTGGTGGCGCTGGCCGTGTCGGTCTGGCAGACCAGCACCGCGCGGATACGGCCCTCGCCGTCTTCGGCCAGACGCTGCGCCAGCCGCTCGGCCTCGGGCGGGGCGTTGCCGAAATCCAGCCGCTCGACCTCGACGCCAAGCTGGGTCAGAAGCTCGGCCCATGACCGGCCGAAATGACCCGAGGTCAGCACCAGCGCCCGATCGCCCGGTGCGAACATGTTGATCGCGGCGGCCTCCCAGCCGGCATGACCGTTGCCGATATAGGGCGCCAGATGGGCCGAGGTGCCGGCGAGGCGCTTCAGCTGGGCCATGACACGCAGGTTCAGTTGCGCCAGATCGTCGCCGTAGATGTCGGGCGAGGCGCGGTGCGCGGCGCGCATCACGCGGTCGGGCAGCGGCGAGGGGCCGGGAATGGCGATGGCGGGATGACCGGCGGCGAGGCTCATGGTGGCGGATCCTTCACGATGTGCAGAATTCGGTAGGATGCGGCGCGCGTGCAGTCAACCAGCCTCGCATCGCGGGGGACATTGGCGTCGCGGCACCAGGCCTCAGCGGAACCGGCGCGGGACCTGGGGGATGCGGCTGGGCGCATAATCGGCCGCCGGGTGCGGCGGTCGGCCATGGTGGCGCGACCAGAAGCGCGGGCCCCCGCGGCGCAGGAACAGCGGCAGCGCCAGCACGATTCCGGCGATGAAGCCCCCGGAATGGGCCCAGTAGGCGACGCCGCCGCCATCGCCTGCAACGGTGAAACCGCCGAACACCTGCAGCGCGAACCAGGCGCCCAGGACCAGCCAGGCCGGCACGGTGAAGATCTTGAAGAAGATGATGAAGATGGCGATGACATCGATCCTGGCCCGCGGAAACAGCAGCAGATAGCCGCCCATCACCCCCGCGATCGCGCCCGAAGCCCCCACCATCGGCACCGGCGAGAAGGGCGCAGCGGCGATCTGTCCCGCCGCCGCCGCCAGGCCGGCCGCAAGGTAGAAGGCCAGAAAGCCGCGATGGCCCATCTGGTCCTCCAGATTGTCCCCGAAAACCCACAGGAACAGCATGTTGCCGCCGACATGCAGCAACCCGGCATGCAGGAACATGTGGGTCAACAGACCCCACAGAAGTTGTCCGTTCACCACCGCCAGCGGATACAGCGCCAGCCGCGCCCACAGCCATTCCCCGCCCGGAACCCCGGGCAGCGTCATCAGATACATCACGATATTCGCCGCGATCAGCGCATAGGTGACATAGGGTGTCCTCTGCGAGGGATTATGGTCGCGGATCGGAAACATCGTGCCTCGCGGGGGCCTTGGTCCGGCCCTGGTCGGGGCCATGTTCGCCCGGTGCGCGGGCGGCTGCAAGCTTTCCCTGTCGCGGCGCTGCGCGGCGCGCTAGACAGGTGCCGGACACGCCTTTCCGGAGAGCTTTCATGACCAGCATGACCGACCGCAGGAACGCCGCCATCTCTCGTGGTGTCGGCATGACCACACAGATCTATGCCGAACGGGCCGAAAATGCCGAGATCTGGGACAAGGACGGCAATCGCTATATCGACTTTGCCGCGGGCATCGCGGTGGTCAATACCGGCCATCGCCATCCCAGAGTGATCGAGGCGGTTCGTGCCCAACTGGACCGCTTTACCCATACCTGCCATCAGGTCGTCCCCTACGAGAATTATGTCGCGCTGGCCGAGAGGCTGAACAGCCTCGTTCCCGGCGATTTCGACAAGAAGACCATCTTCGCCACGACCGGCGCCGAAGCGGTCGAAAACGCGGTCAAGATCGCGCGGCACCATACGCAGCGGCCGGGGATCATCAGCTTCGCGGGCGGGTTTCACGGGCGCACCTTCATGGGTATGGCGCTGACCGGAAAGGTTCAGCCCTACAAGGCCGGCTTCGGGCCGATGATGCCCGATATCTGGCACCTGCCCTTTCCCAACCCGCTGCACGGAGTCACGGCCGAGGATGCGCTGCGCGCCCTGACCGGTCTGTTCAAGGCCGATCTGGAGCCCGAGCGGGTGGCCGCGATCATCATCGAGCCGGTGCAGGGCGAGGGGGGATTCTACGAGGCGCCGCAGGGCTTCATGGCCGAATTGCGCGGGCTGTGCGACAAATACGGAATGCTGCTGATCGCGGACGAGGTGCAGACCGGCTTTGCGCGGACCGGCAAGCTGTTCGCGATGGACCATCATGGCGTCGCGGCCGATCTGGTGACGATGGCAAAGGGGCTTGGCGGCGGGCTGCCGATCAGCGCCGTGACCGGCCGGGCCGAGGTGATGGACAGCCCCAATCCCGGCGGTCTGGGCGGCACCTATGCAGGCAATCCGCTGGCCGTCGCGGCCGCTCATGCGGTGCTGGACGTGATCGAGGACGAGGATCTGTGCGACCGGGCCGTGCGGCTGGGCCAACGGCTGAAGCAGCGGCTGGCGGCGCTGCGCGACGAGGTGCCCGAGATCGCGGATATACGCGGCCCGGGCTTCATGAACGCGGTCGAGTTCAACCTGCCCGGCAGCGCTTCACCGCATCCCGACTTTGCCAACCGGGTGCGGAGCGAGGCGCTGGATCGCGGCCTGATCCTGCTGACCTGCGGGGTGCATGGCAATGTGATCCGGTTCCTGGCCCCGCTGACCATCCCGGACGCGGTCTTCGAGGAGGCGCTGGATGTGATCGAGGCCAGCTTGATCGCGGCGCGGGAATAGGACCCGCAACGGACGCGCGGTGCTGATTCCGGAAATCCCGCCAGATGCGGGGCACGGGCAGCGGGTGCAGCGGGGCGGCTCGGGCTATGCACCACGCGGGCCGCGGCGACGCCGGGGATCGGGACTGCGCCCGAACCCCCGGAGACCGGCCCCCCATCACCGCCGCGGCAATGGGCCAATGGTCGTGACCGGCCGGACCGAGGGGATGGACGCCGCCATGCCGACCTTGCCACGGCGACAACCGGCCTTATATCGGGTCATGCAATCTCCGGGCCGGCAAGGCCGGGCGCTCCGGGGCCGCGGTCGGCGGCGGTGTCGGCCGGGTTGATCATGGCGCACAACTCGTGCGACAGACAGCCGCAGCCGATGCAGTCGGAAAGCCGGTCCCGGACGTTCTGCAACAGGTGGATGCGGCGGTCCAGATCGGCGCGCCAGCCCTCGGAGATCCGGCGCCACCGGTCGCGATCCAGCGGCAGGCCATTGACGGCCGGACCCAGAGCGGTGCGGATTTCGGCCAGCGGGATCCCGGCCTGCTGACCGGCCTTGATGATCGCCAGGATCCGAAGGCTGGCGCGGCCATAGCGACGATGGCCGATCGCGTTGCGGGAGGCTGTCAAAAGCCCCTCGCGTTCATAGAAACGGATCGCCGAGACGGGGATTCCACTGCGCCGGGACAGCGCGCCGACGGGAAGGCTGTTCGGCAGAGACGATTGTGACGAATTGATTTTGCGGGACATTTTGTCCTTGTCCTCAACCAAGGTTCAGGCGCTAGGGTCGCATCCTGCAACGCAAATGGCAAGGAACAGGCATGGGACGACAGAAGATCATCGGCGTGATCCTGGGCTCGATCCGCGAGGGTCGGGTGAATGATCGCGTCGCGCGTTGGGTCACCGGCCAGCTTGAGCGGCACGGTTTTGCCACGCGGCTGATCGACCCGGCCGATCCCGGCCTGCTGCCGGTGCAGATCGGCGACAAGGCGGCGATCGGCAGCCTGCACCAGCGGATGCAGGGGCTGGACGGTTTCGTCATCGTCACGCCGGAATACAATCACGCCGAGCCGGGGCCGCTGAAGACGCTGATCGATTCCTCGGGGCCGGGCTGGTTCGCACGGCCCGTGGGGCTGATCAGCTATGGCGGCATGTCGGGCGGGCTGCGCGCGATCGAGGCGCTGCGCATCATCCTGGCCGAACTGCACACCGTGACCCTGCGCGATACGGTCAGTTTCGTCTCGCCCTGGCGGAGGATCGACGAAGCGGGGCGGATCGCCGACCCCGAGGACGCGGCGGCGGTCGAGGCGGCGATGGCCGTCTTCGCGCATCGGCTGGACTGGTGGGCCGACGCGCTGGCCGTGGCGCGCGAAGGACGACCCTATGATCCGGAGGAGGGGTGATGGACCGGCTTCTGAAGGACCCCCGCGCATGGGGGCTGATGATGGCCGCGATGCTGACCATCATGTCCAACGCCACGATCACCCCCTCGCTGCCGGGGCTCGAGGCGCGCTTTGCCGACGACCCCCGGGCCGCGACGCTGACCCGTCTGCTGATCACCGCGCCCTCGCTGCTGGTCGCCATCGTCGCGCCTTTCGCCGGCAGCCTTACCGACCGGCTGGGGCGGCGCAAGCCGCTGCTGGTGGGCATGGTGATCTATACCGTGGCGGGAACCGCAGGGCTGTATCTGGATTCGATCGAGGCCATTCTGGTCAGCCGCCTGGTGCTGGGCCTGGGGGTGGCGTCGATCATGACGTCGCAGGCCGCGCTGGTCGGCGATTATTTCGAAGGTCCGGCGCGTGGGCGGCTGATGGGCTATCAGATCGCCGCGACCAATCTGGGCGGACTGGTCTTTGTCAGCGTGGCGGGCGTGCTGGCCGCCCAGGACGCGCGCCTGCCCTTTGCGATCTACGGGCTGGCCGGGCTGCTGCTGCCGATCCTGTCGGCGATCCTGCCCGAGCCGGCGCGCGCGGCCGATGGCAGACCCGTCAGCGGACCGCATCTGACCGGGGCCGAGCCGGGCTGGCAGGGCGTGGTCGCGGTGATGGCGGGCGCGGCGATGCTGACCTTCGTGATCTTCTACGCGATCCCGACGCAACTGCCCTATCAGCTGAACGCGATGGGTCTGACCGATCCGACCAGCGCCGGGGCGGCGATGGGGGCGATGATGCTGGCCGCGGCCATAGCCTCGATCGTCTCGGGGCTGGTGCGGCCCCGGCTGGGGCGGATCGGGACGCCGGTGACGGGGTATCTGTTGCTGGCGACCGGATTTGCGGGGCTGACGGCCGAACATTCGCTGCCGGCCGAGATGATCTCGACCGGGCTGATCGGCGCAGGGCTGGGCTTTTGCATGCCGACCTTCATCACCACGGCGCTGAACGTGACGCCCGCGCGGCATCGCGGGCTGATCTCGGGGCTGATGACGGCGGCGATTTTTCTGGGTCAGTTCCTGTCGCCTCTGGCATCTCAGCCGCTGGTCGCCCATCTGGGCTATTCGGGCACGTTTCGCGTGGGCGCGATCGCCTTTGTCGCGCTGGCGGTGCTGCTGACCATCACGTTGCGGCGACAGGGCGGCGGTGCGGCCCGGCCGGTGCGGGCGAACTGACGGCCGAAGGACAAGGAAACGAGGGATGACGAATATCATCGAAATCGACGATCTGTCGAAGCAATACGGCAGCGGCACCACGGCGCTGCAAGGCGTCAGCATGGAGATTGCCGAGGGCGAGATCGTGGCCCTGCTGGGCCCGAACGGGGCAGGCAAGACGACGCTGATCTCGATCATCTGCGGGCTGGTCGTGCCTACGGGCGGCACCGTCCGCGTCGGCGGCCACGACATCCGCACCGATTGGCGCGCCGCGCGGCGGCTGATCGGGCTGGTCCCGCAGGAAATCGCGCTGGAGCCGTTCGAGACGGTCTGGAACACGGTGCGATTCACGCGCGGCCTGTATGGCGCGGGGCCCGACGATGCCTATCTGGAACAGGTGCTGCGGTCGCTGGCCCTGTGGGACAAGCGCGCCGCGATGACGCGCGAATTGTCGGGCGGGATGAAGCGGCGGGTGCTGATCGCCAAGGCGCTGTCGCATCAGCCCAGGGTGCTGTTTCTGGACGAACCGACGGCGGGGGTCGATGTGGCCCTGCGCCGCGAGATGTGGCAGGTCGTCGAAGGGCTGCGCCGCGACGGCGTGACCATCATCCTGACCACGCATTATCTGGAAGAGGCCGAGGAGATGGCCGACCGCATCGGTGTCATCAATCGGGGCGAATTGCTGCTGATGAAGCCCAAGGACGACCTGATGGGCGAGTTCGGCAGGAAATCCCTGACCATCGAACTGGATGCGCCGCTGACGGCGGTTCCGAAATCGGTCGCGGATCGCGGTCTGGTTCTGTCCGAAGACGGGCGCGCGATCCGCTATGATTACGACACGCGGGCCGAGCGCACGGGCATTGCGCGCCTGCTGGGCGATCTGGCCGGCGAGGGCGTGACGGTGCGCGATGTCTCGACCCGGCAATCCAGCCTTGAAGAGGTGTTCATGACGCTGGTCAACGAGGACAGGAAAGCGGAGGACGCGGCATGAGCCCGGCCGTCAACTGGCCCGGCATCTGGGCGATCTTCCATCACGAGATGATGCGATTCTTCCGCACCATCATGCAGTCGATGCTGTCGCCGGTGATCTCGACGACGCTGTATTTCGTGGTCTTCGGCGCGGCGATCGGCGGACGTATCCAGTCGGTCGAGGGCGTGCCCTACGGCGCCTTCATCGTGCCCGGCCTGATGATGCTGACGATTCTTCAGCAATCGGTCAGCAATGCCAGTTTCGGGATCTATTTCCCGAAATTCTCGGGCACGATCTACGAATATCTGGTCTCGCCCGTCGGCTGGATCGAGGTGACGGCGGGTTTTGTCGGCGCGGCCGCGGTCAAGGCGATGCTGATCGCGCTGGTGATCCTGGCGACCAGTTTCTTCTTCGTGGGCGTTCATATCCTGCATCCGTTCTGGATGATGGCCTTCCTGTTCCTGACCGCGCTTGGCTTTTCGTTGCTGGGCTTCATCATCGGGCTTTGGGCCCGGTCGTTCGAGCAGTTGCAACTGATCCCGCTGATGGTCATCACGCCCCTGGTGTTTTTGGGCGGCGCCTTCTATTCGGCCTCGATGCTGCCGCCCTTCTGGGAGGCGGTGGCCAAGCTGAATCCGGTTCTCTACCTGATCTCGGGCTTTCGCTGGGCCTTCTTCGGGCTGGCCGATGTGCCCGTCGGCGTGTCGCTGGTCGCGGTGGCGGTCATGGTGGTGATCTGCTTTGCCATCATCCGCTGGATCTTCGCGACCGGCTGGCGGCTGCGGGAATAGGCATCGGCGCGGTGGCGGGCCGCCCGACCACATGTCTGGCACAGCCACATCCGCGCCCGCCTGCGGTCGGGCGCGGCCGCGTTTTCTGAACCGGCATCCGGGCCGGCCGCCGGATTGGTGGCCAGCGTGGCGGGTTAGCGGGTGAACTTCTTGTATTTCACCCGCTTCGGCTCGATGCTGTCCGGTCCCAGCCTGCGCACCTTGTCCTGTTCATAGGCCTCGAAATTGCCTTCGAACCATTCGACATGGGCATCGCCCTCGAAGGCCAGGATATGGGTGCAGAGGCGATCGAGGAAGAAGCGGTCGTGGCTGATGATCACCGCGCAGCCGGCAAAATCTTCCAACGCGGCTTCCAGCGCCTGAAGCGTCTCGACGTCCAGATCGTTGGTCGGTTCGTCCAGCAGCAGCACGTTGCCGCCCGATTTCAGCAGCTTGGCCATGTGGACGCGGTTGCGTTCCCCGCCCGACAGCTGGCCGACCTTCTTCTGCTGGTCGCCGCCCTTGAAGTTGAAGGCGCTGCAATAGGCGCGGCTGTTCATCTGCGCGTCGCCCAGAACGATCTGTTCGGCACCGCCGGAAATTTCCTCCCACACGGTCTTGCCGGCTTCCAGCGCGTCGCGGGACTGATCGACATAGGACAGGTGCACCGTGTCGCCATAGGTGATTTCGCCGTCATCGGGCTGTTCCTGCCCGGTCAGCATCCGGAACAGGGTCGATTTGCCGGCGCCGTTCGGGCCGATCACGCCGACGATGCCGCCGGGCGGAAGGCTGAAATCCAGCCCCTCGATCAAAAGCTTGTCGCCCATGGCCTTCTTGAGGCCGTCGACCTCGATCACCTTGTTGCCCAGGCGTTCGCCATTCGGGATGATGATCTGCGCGCGGGACAGTTTCTCGCGTTCGGACTGGCCGGCCATCTCGTTATAGGCGTTGATCCGGGCCTTCTGCTTGGCCTGACGGGCCTTGGCGCCGGCGCGAATCCATTCCAGTTCGCGTTCCAGAACCTTCTGCTTGGACTTGTCCTCGCGCGCTTCCTGTTCCAGCCGCTTGGCCTTCTGTTCCAGCCAGGCCGAGTAATTGCCCTCGTAGGGGATGCCGCGGCCGCGATCCAGTTCCAGGATCCAGCCGGTGATGTCGTCGAGGAAATAGCGGTCATGCGTCACGATCAGGATCGTGCCCTTGTATTCGATCAGGTGCTTTTGCAGCCAGGCAATGGTTTCCGCGTCCAGGTGGTTGGTCGGCTCGTCCAGAAGCAGCATGTCCGGTGCTTCCAGCAGCAGCTTGCATAACGCGACGCGGCGCCGTTCGCCGCCCGACAGGGTCTCGACATCGGCATCGTCGGGCGGGCAGCGCAAAGCCTCCATCGCGACGTCGATCTGGCTGTCCAGATCCCACAGGTCCTCGGCGTCGATCTGATCCTGCAACGCGGCCATTTCCTCGGCCGTCTCGTCGGAATAGTTCATCGCCAGTTCGTTGTAGCGATCCAGCTTCTGCTGCTTGGCCTTCACACCTTCCATGACATTGCCGCGCACGTTCAGCGCCGGGTCAAGCTGCGGCTCCTGCGGCAGATAGCCCACGGTCGCGCCCTTCGCGGCCCAGGCCTCGCCGGTGAAATCCTTGTCCAGACCGGCCATCACGCGCAGCAGAGTGGATTTGCCGGCGCCATTGACGCCGACCACGCCGATCTTGACGCCGGGCAGAAAGTTCAGGCGGATGTTCTCGAACACCTTCTTGCCGCCGGCATAGGTCTTGGACACGCCGTCCATGTGATACACGAACTGATAGGACGCCATCGGAATCTCCTGAAGGTTTTGCAGGCTATGTAGGCCAAAGCGCGGGCGGCGAAAAGGTCAGCGCAGCCGGTCGACGAAATCGGAGCCCATCTCGCGGGCGAGAAAGTCGATCTGCGGAGCCAGCCTTTCGGTCAGCGCCTCGACCGTCTCGGGCGGGGGTTGCAGGCCCGCGGGATTGGCAAAGACCTTCTGGCGCAGGTTCATGTAGGGGAAGGGGCCGATGCCCAGATAATCCTCGATCTCGTCCATCAGCAGGTCGGGCTCGCGCGCGATGCGGCCGAAGGGGATCACCATCATCTGCGGAAACCGCGCCCGCCAGCGCGGCAGATAGGTCGCGTAATCGCCGCGATCGAGCAGCACGGGGTTGTCCAGCTCGGCCCGCCAGTCTGAATTGGTCGCGGGCACGCGCCTTTCGCGCCGAAGATTCATCCGAAGCTGCGAGATGGCGCGGTCGACCGGGTGACGGATCAGGTAGACGATCTTGGCCTTCTTCAGAAAGCCCGCCACGAAATCCACGCCGTCTTCGGGCAGGGTCGAATATTCGGGCGTGAAATCCATCGGCACGGCATGGGCGGGGGCGGGAAAGAAGACGCGCTTGTACCATTGGTTGTGAAACATCCGGCCAGCCGTCAGCCCGTCCAGATAGGCATCCAGTTCCGGTGGCACCGGCACGTCGCGTCTGGCATGGCGGTCGCGGATCTCGGCCGGCTTGTTGCGATAGTGCCAGCCGATCCAGCGGCGGTGTCCGGGGATGAAGCGGTGGTTGAAATACTGCACCTCCTTGAAGGGCGGGATCCAGACCTGCGGATGCTGGCCCAGCATCTGCGCCAGCCAGCTTGTCCCCGCCTTCTGCGCACCGATGCACAGGGCGCCGGGCTTGCGCGGGGCGCCGTCGGGGTCGAAAGCCGGGCTGATGGTGATCATCGTCTGAATCAAGGGCATCCCCCGCAAAACGGCGTCATCGGTCTTCTGGGCCGCCTGCGCAGGATAGGACGCCGAACCGGCACGTCAAACCGGTGATCGGCAGCCGGATGATGCGGGTCGGTGCGCGCGCGCGGTGCGTCCCGCGCCACGGGGGTGGCAAAGCCACGTCCGGCCGGCGCCGCCACAGGGACGGCGGATCGAAGCGCTGGATCCCGAAGATGCCGACTGGCCAGAAGACAGTTCCCAAAAGCCCCTATTCGCGCAGCTTCACGACGTTGCTTTGCGAATGGTTGGCATAGGTCGGCCAGTCGGGTTCGTATTGCTGGGCCTGGTTTCCCCAGACATTCCAGCCCTCGCGCGGACCGCGTGCGAACATTTCCAGCCGGGGGCCCCAGCTGCACGCCTCGATCAGACCGTATTGTTCGTCGGGCTTGCGGCTGTGCTCGCGCTTCTGGGTGACGAGGATATTTTCCTGCGACCGGCCCGCCGCCAATGTCCGCACATCCTTGCCGCGCACCCCGAACAGCAGGATTTCGGTCACGTTGCGGAAATAGAAGCCGACCCCGCGACGGTCCGGGCCGCCATCCTTGCGGATCTTGTACCAGATCAGGTTGCTTTTGTATCTGAAGCCCCATTGATCCATGACCCGAAGCCCTTCGGGCAGCAGCGCGTTCGGAACCCACAGATACAGGTGCGCGCGCGCGGCTGCGATGGCCTCGACCGGCAGATCGCAGATGTCGTCCAGCGTCATGGTCGGATAGCGCGACAGCCTTTTGTGTTCTGGCGCCATCTTGCCGGTGCGGTTCTGGAACTGCCAGGGCGGATCGGCGAGGATGGTGCCGAAACGCGTGGATCCGGCTGCCGCCAGAAGATCGTCACTCGCGCTGTTCATCGCCTCGCCCTTCTACATATAGTGCTTCGGTGATCCCGAATACCAATAGCGGACAACCGGCCCCGCCGCCACCTTCAATCCGCGGCAGAAGCTTGGACATATGCGTCGTCGATTCGCCATAGGACGATCCTCGTCCCAAAGTCCTGAAGATTCGTTGCAGCGCGTCGGATCGGGTGACGATCACGCCCACGCTCAGCGCGCGCAGATCGAAGAGCAGCCTGAAATTGTTCAGATCACGGTCATAGAACGGATCCTTGTTGTTCCATTCGATTTCCAGGCCGATGCCGTTCTTGAAGCAGTCCACCTTGTGCGTGGGGCTTTCGGTCAGCGAATCGTCCACGACGATGCCGGTCCGGAACTGGCGTTCGGACCATCCGCGCCGCGCCAGCGCGCCGTCGATGAAGGCCGAGACGCGCGACTTGTTGCCGCCGCCGACTTCGATCCATTCGCGTCGCAGCCGGAACGCGGTCAGGACATCGACGATATCGCGCCATTCGTCGGGGAAATCATGGGCCAGGATCGCGCTGGCATGGCGCCATTCATGGACCTCGTAGTGATCGCTGATGAAGGCGGGCAGCCGGTTGCGCAGGCTCACATGTGACCCCACAGGTCGTATTCGCCGGCCTCGTCCACGGTCACGGTGACGATATCGCCGGGCGACAGCGCCTCGAACCCCTGGTCGATGAACAGGTTGCCGTCGATTTCGGGCGCATCGGCTTTGGTGCGGCAGGTGGCGCCATCGGCGTCCACCTGATCCACGATCACCTGGACCCGCTGTCCGATCTTGGCGGCGAGCTTTGCCTCGCTGATGGCCTGCGCCTTCTGCATGAACCGCTCGAACCTGTCCTGCTTGATTTCGGGGGCGACATGATCGGGCAGATCGTTTGCCCGCGCGCCCTTGACGTTCTCGTATTGAAAGCAGCCGACGCGATCCAGTCGCGCCTCGTCCAGCCAGTCCAGCAGGGTCTGGAATTCGGTCTCGGTCTCGCCGGGATAGCCGACGATGAAGGTGGATCGCAGGGTGATCTGGGGGCAGATCGCGCGCCAGGCCGCGACCTCGTCCAGCGTCTTCGCCGCCGCCGCCGGCCGGGCCATGCGGCGCAGCACGTCGGGATGCGCGTGCTGGAAGGGAATGTCCAGATAGGGCAGCACCCGTCCTTCGGCCATCAGCGGGATCAGGTCGCGCACATGCGGATAGGGATAGACATAATGCAGCCGCACCCATGCCCCCAGCGAGCCAAGGTCGCGGGCCAGATCGGTGATATGGGCGCGGTGGCCGCGTTCCTCGGCATGGCGGCGGTCAAGGCCGTAGGCGCTGGTGTCCTGGCTGATGACCAGAAGCTCGCGGACCCCGGCCTCGACCAGCCTTTCGGCCTCGCGGATCACCGCATGGGCCGGGCGGCTGACCAGGCGGCCGCGCATGTCGGGGATGATGCAGAACTTGCACTTATGGTTACAGCCCTCTGAGATCTTGAGATAACTGTAATGGCGCGGCGTCAGGCTGACGCCGCTGGCGGGCAGCAGGTCGATGAACGGATCGGGCGCGGGCGGGACCGCGTCATGGACCGCATCCAGGACCTGTTCGTATTGATGCGGTCCGGTCACGGCCAGGACGCGGGGATGCGCGCCGGTGATATAGTCGGGCTCCGCCCCCAGGCAGCCGGTGACGATCACCCGGCCGTTTTCGGCCAGCGCCTCGCCGATCGCATCCAGCGATTCCGCCTTGGCGCTGTCCAGAAAGCCGCAGGTGTTGACGACCACCGCATCCGCGCCCGCGTAATCCGCGCTGATCGCGTAACCCTCGGCGCGCAGGCGCGTCAGGATGCGTTCGCTGTCCACCAGCGCCTTGGGGCAACCCAGGCTGACCATTCCGATGGTCGGCTGACCGTCGCGCCGCTGTTCGGGGATGCGGGCGCGGGCAAGGTCGGGGCGAAGATCGGGCGGGTTCTGCTGCATGGGCCGCAGATAAGCGATTCCGCCCGGTCAGGGAAGGGCCGCGCACAAGACCTGACGATTGCGTGACAGGAGCGACTGACGGCTTTCGCGCCGGCTTGCTTCCGCCGATACTGTTGCCATGACCACGACCATGGCCCGGCTGATGCTTGCCCTTGTCCTTGTCGCGCCGCCGCCGGCCGGCCCCCGGCTGCCGGCGCCCGAGCGCGGTCGATGAAGGCGGCCCGGATCGCGCTGCTGGTCGCGCTGGCCCTGGCGCCGCTGCCGGCGGCGGCCGAGATGCGCGTGACCGATGGCTATCTGGATATCTGGAACGACAAGGGCGGCAATGTCCTGCAGATGGTCCGGCGGCGGGCCGAACTGGCGCGGTCAAGCCGTCCGATCCGCATCCGGGGCGTTTGCGATTCGGCCTGCACGATTCTGACTACGCTGCCCAATGCCTGTCTGGGCCCGAAACTGACGATCGGCTTTCATGCGCCGCGCATCCCCGGCACCACGATCATCCCGCCGCTGGTCGATCAGATCATGGGCGAATATTACCGCAACGGGATCCGCCGGGAATGGTTCGGCGGCTGGAACCGGTCCTTGTCGATCAACCGGATCAGCGCGCGCGAATACGTCCGCCTCGATCCGCAGGCGAAGATCTGCAAAAGGTCGAAACGGCCGGGCCGCAAGAAATGAACCCGCATCCCGCCCGTCGCGGCACGGAGTTGCGGGCCGCGGGCCCGATTACGACGTCACCTGCTTGCGATCCGAGCAGGTGGCTTTCCGCGCCGGCGCGATCGGTTGGGGCCGGGTTTCGCCCTGGGCGTCGCCGGTCTGCGGCGTGGCCTGTGTCTGCGGCGCGGGGATCACGGGAACGGGTGTCGGCGTCTCTTGCGCGACAGCAGGCAGGGCCAGCAGCGCGGCAATGGCGGCGGAAACGGTCAGACGGGGCATGGCGGTTCCTGTCCAGTTGGGATGTATCCGGACAGAATGCGGCCGAATCACCCATTTTCCAAAGGAAACCCGCCGGCATCGGCGGCAGATCGCATGTCCGACCCCACCGAAACGTGACTGTTCCCGCATCCGACGGCCTTCTATCCCTGTCCGGGTGCGACATCCGATGACGACCCGAAAGGAACGCCCATGCCGACCCGCCGCCATTTGCTGACCGCCTGTGCCGCGCTCGGTGCCGCCGCGCTGCCGGCCTTCGCGCAGGACCGGCCCAACCCGATGCCCGAGGAACTGCGCAAGGCGCTGGAACGCTCGCCCAATGCTCCGGTTCTGGGCAATCCGCAGGGCGATGTCACGCTGACCGAGTTCTTCGACTACAATTGTCCCTTCTGCCGGAAGATGGTCGGCACGGTGCAAAGGCTGATCCTGTCCGATCCGCAGCTTCGCGTCGTCTATCGCGAATGGCCGGTCTTCGGGCCCGGCAGCGAATTTGCGGCCCGCGCCTCGCTGGCCTCGCTGAGCCAGGGAAAATACTGGCAGTTCCATGAGGCGCTGATGAAATTGAAGGTGCGCGCGGCCGAACCGACGGTGATGCGCGTCGCCCGTGAGGTCGGACTGGATGAGGCGCAATTGCGCCGCGAGATGGACGCCAAGCGTGTCAGTGACCACATCGCCCTGTCCTTCCAGCTTGCCGATCATATGGGCCTGATGGGGACGCCCGCCTTCGTCGCCGGAGACGAGGCCGTCTTCGGCGCGATGAGCCTGAAGGAAATGCGTGATATGGTCGCCCGAGCCCGCAAGACGCTGGGCACCTCGGCGGGCTGAAGGGATCTTCGACGGCGCTTTCGGTTCGGTGGCCGCATCCCGGGGCCGGGCGGGGCCGTCGGTTCAGCGCACCTTTTCCATCAGGACCGAACGCCGCGAACAATCGCGCCGCGCATCGGGCGCGCAGTCGCGTGGCTGAAGATCGCGGGTCAGGCAGATGCGGACCTCCTGCAGGGCCTCGGACCGGCAGGTGACGGTGATGCCGTCGCGGGTCAGCGCCGGATTGGCCTCGATGAAGGCATCCTCGATGACCGAGGGCGGCAGCGTGATGTCGCGGGACAGGCCGTCGAACACACCGGGGATGCGCGCGCGCGTCGCCGCCTCGCGGGTGGCCGCGAAGTAGCCGGCCGCCGACAGCCCCGAACAGCGGCCATGTTTCTTCCACTGATACCAGGCCAGTCCGCCCGAGCCCATCAGATCCGCCATCGCCTGACTGTCCCGCCGCGACGGGTCGCGTTCGTCCGAGGCGCAATCCTGCGGCCAGCCGCGTTCATATTGCGGCCAGAGCCCATGGACGATGAAATCGGTCTTGCCGCCGGCGTCGCATTGCCCGGCATCGCGGGAATCCCCCGTCGCACGGCACCAGGAGGGCGACCAGCCAAGCGACAGGACGTAATAATCGAACCGGCCGGCGCGGTCCTGGGCGGCGGCCGGCACT
>NZ_DHXG01000045.1:18103-20037 GCF_002413585.1 Paracoccus sp. UBA5162 | reverse complement strand
CCGCCAAATGCCGCCGCGCACCGAGATTCGTGCGATTCCCCTTTTCCCGTGCCGACGAAATCGCTATATCCACCCGCAATTCCCCCCGAAAACGAGGAATGGCACCCGCCGAAAGCCGTTTTCCCGGCTGATGAAGGCCATCCTCGGGGCCGAGATGCGAAGGAGAAAGACATGAACAAGCCGCTGATGGCCAAGGCTACCGCCGTCTGGCTGGTTGACAACACCACGCTGAGTTTCAAGCAGATCGGCGATTTCTGCGGTCTGCACGAGTTGGAAGTGCAGGGCATCGCCGATGGCGACGTGGCTGCCGGCGTGAAGGGCTATGATCCGGTGGCCTCGCACCAGCTTGAGCCGGCCGAGATCAAGAAGGGCGAGGCCGATCCCGCCTATTCGCTGAAACTGAAATACAATCCTGCCGCCGAGGGCGAGGAAAAGCGTCGCGGGCCGCGCTACACGCCGCTGTCCAAGCGTCAGGACCGCCCCGCCGCGATCCTGTGGCTGGTGAAATTTCATCCCGAACTGGCCGATTCCCAGGTCGCCAAGCTGGTCGGCACGACCAAGCCCACGATCAACTCGATCCGCGACCGGACGCATTGGAACATCTCCAACATCCAGCCGATCGACCCGGTCGCGCTGGGCCTGTGCCGCCAGACCGAACTGGATGCCGCTGTCCAGAAGGCGGCCAAGAAACGCGCCGCCGACGGCGAGGTGATGACCGATGACGAACGGCGCAAGCTGGTCAGCACCGAAACCTCGCTGGCGATGAGCGGGGAGGAACCGCGCCTGCCCACCGCCATCGCCGGGCTGGAGAATTTCTCGCTGTCCAGGGACGAGGACGAAGAGGAAAAGCCGCAGCGCGAGGTGGATGCGGACAGTTTCTTCAACCTGCCCGACAGCGGCGACGATGAGGATGAGGACGACCGCTAGGCCGACCGTCTGCACAAGGGAAAGCCGGCGCGGAGAAACCCGCGCCGGCGTTTTCATGGTCCGTGACCGTGGCCGTCAGGTCTTGCTGCGGACCAGCCTGCCCAGCCATATCAGGATGCAGGCACCGATGACCGCGACCACAAGCTGTCCGATGACGCCGCCGGCTGTGCCGCCCAGCAGCGCGCGGAACAGCCAGTTCCCGACCAGCGCGCCCAGAATGCCCAGGATGATGTTCACGACCAGGCTGTGATCGCTTTTCATGATCTTTTCCGCGATCCAGCCTGCAATCGCGCCGAGAATGATGGACAGAATCCAGCCGAAACCTTCCATGACGAGCCTTCCCTGATTGATGCCAAGGCACCGCTTCCGCGGCGCCGTTCGCCGACAAAATGCGCGGCGGAAGCCAATCGTTCCGCCACGCCGCAAATCCGCCGTCAGATCGACAGGCAGATATATTTCATCTCCAGATAATCATCGATGCCGTGGTGGCTGCCCTCGCGGCCCAGGCCCGACTGCTTGACGCCGCCGAAGGGCGCCACTTCGGTCGAGATGATCCCGGTGTTCACGCCGACGATGCCGTATTCCAGCGCCTCCTGAACCCGGGTGATCCGGCCCACGTCGCGGGCATAGAAATAGGACGCCAGTCCGAAGATGGTCGCGTTGGCCTTGTCCACGACCTCGTCTTCGGTCTCGAACAGGAACAGCGGCGCCAGCGGGCCGAAGGTTTCCTCGGTCGCGACCTTCATGCCATCGTTGACGCCGGTCACCACGGTCGGCTGGAAGAACAGGCCGTCGATCCGCTTGCCGCCGGTCACGACATCGCCGCCGCCATCCAGCACGTCCTTGATATGTTCTTCGACCTTCTCCACCGCGTCCTCGTTGATCAGCGGCCCGGTGGTGGTGCCGTCTTCCAGCCCGTCGCCGACGCGCAGCTTGTCCACGGCGGCGGCCAGCTTCTTGGCGAATGCGTCATAGACACCCGCCTGCACATAGATCCGGTTGGCGCA
>NZ_DHXG01000045.1:0-17778 GCF_002413585.1 Paracoccus sp. UBA5162 | reverse complement strand
ACGCAGGTCTGGCCGTTATTGCGGAATTTCGACGCCATCGCGCCCTCGACCGCGGCGTCCAGATCGGCATCGTCAAAGACGATGAAGGGCGCGTTGCCGCCCAGTTCCATGCTGCATTTCATCACCTGATCGGCGGCCTGGCGCAGCAGGATGCGGCCGACCTCGGTCGAGCCGGTGAAGGTCAGCTTGCGGACCTTGGGGTTCTCGCAGAATTCCTTGCCGACCTCCGATGACCGCGACGAGGTGACGACCGACAGGATGCCCTTGGGCAGGCCCGCGCGCTCGCCCAACACCGCCATCGCCAGCGCGGAAAGCGGCGTCTCGGCGGCGGGACGGGCGACGAAGCCACAGCCGACCGCCAGCGCCGGTCCCGCCTTGCGCGCGATCATCGCATTGGGGAAATTCCACGGCGTGATGCTGCCCACGACGCCGACCGGCTGGCGGATCACGGTCAGGCGCTTGTCGGGCTGGTGGCCCGGGATGGTCTCGCCATAGACGCGCTTGGCCTCTTCGCCGAACCATTCGATGAAGCTGGCGCCATAGGCGATCTCTCCCTTGGCCTCGGCCAGGGGCTTGCCCATCTCGGCGGTCAGGATGCGGCCCAGGTCGTCCTGGTTTTCCATCATCAGGTCGAACCACTTGCGCATCACCTGCGCGCGTTCCTTGGCGGTCTTCGCGGCCCAGCCCTTCATCGCCTGGGCGGCGGCGTCGATGGCGCGGGCAACCTCGGACCGGGTCAGATCGGCGACCTTCGCGATCACGTCGCCGCGGGCGGGATTGACCACATCGAAGGTGGCACCGTCATCGGCATCGACCCATTCGCCGGCAACGAAGGCGCGCGTTTCCAGCAGCGACGGGTCGCGCAGCAGGGTTTTCAGATCGGTGGAATGCTTGGTCATCGGCTTCGGCCTCCTTGGCGATTTGGCGATAGATGATCACGCTGCCCCAGCCTTGTCAAAGTGGGCGGGTTCCCGCCGCGGCGGCAATAAAAAGTGATGTCCTGTTGATGGCGGCGCAGGAACGTCCTTGCGGCGGGCGGGGTTGGATCGCCAATGATCCGCAAGCCCGGATCGGCAAACAAGGAGAAGAACGATGCGCAAGCTGTTCATGACCACCACCGCCGCCGCGATCGCACTGGCGGGCGCGGCCCAGGCCCAGACCATGGCCACGGCCGGCACCGATCTGAACGTTCGTTCGGGTCCCGGCGTGCAGAACGAGGTGATCGGCTCGATCAAGTCGGGCGCCGAAGTCACCGTAAGCGGCTGTATCGAAAGCGCCAATTGGTGCGAGGTCGTCGCCGGCGATCTCAGCGGCTGGTCCTATGGCGATTACCTGACCGTCAAGGCCGGCGACAAGATCGAGCCGCTGTATCCCAATCGCCAGCAGATCGGCGTCACGGTGATCGAGGCCCCGGCGGCGGACAAGGCCGGCGCCGGCCAGAACGCCGCCGTGGGCGGCGTGACGGGGGCGGCGATGGGTGCCCTGGTCGCGGGACCGATCGGCGCGGTCGCGGGCGCGGCGCTTGGCGGAACCTCGGGCGCTGCCGCGACCGAGGAACCTGACGCGCAAGTTACGACCTACGTGACCCAGAACACCGTCGATCCGGTCTATCTGGAGGGCGAGGTCGTGCCCGGTGCCGGCATTCCCGAAGACGTGACCCTGTATGATATCCCGGAATATCCGGCTTATCGCTATGCCCAGATCAATGGACAGACGGTTCTGGTGAACCCGAACGACCGCCAGATCGTTTACATCTATCGCTGAGTTTTTCCCTCTTGGCGATCTCTGGGGGCGGTGCGCTTGTCGCACCGCCCTTTCTCATGCGCCGAAACGCACCGACCAGCAGGGTTGCAGATCGCCTGGCGCGGGTTCGGCCGCGTGGATTGCGCGCGCCACCGCACGGGCCAGGGTGCAGGACGCGGCATGGCCCAGCCCGAAGACCTGCGCCACCGGGTCCGCGACCCGCCGCGCCCCGGTCGAGACGGCGAAGACCAAATCGCCATCCATCGGCGTATGACTGGGAACCAGCGCGCGGGCCAGCCCGTCATGCGCGGCGATGGCCAGCCGTTGCAGCGCCGCCTTGTCCAGGGCGGCATCGGTGGCGACGATGGCGAGGGTCGTGGCCTCGCCCTGACGTTTCATCGGCTGCGGCTCTTGCGCGGCCGGGAAGCTGCGCGGCAGGCCGCCGCGCCCGAATTCACCCTCCAGTTCCCACGGCGCGGCCCAGAAATGCGGGCCTTCGCCGATGGTCGCCGAGCCTATCGCATTGACCACGACCAGCGCCCCCATGGTCAGGCCGTTCTCCAGCACCGCCGAGGCCGAGCCCAGCCCGCCCTTCAGCCGTCCCGTCATCGCCCCTGTTCCCGCGCCCGCGCTGCCGATGCCGAAATCGGGCGCGGCGGCCTGCCAGGCGGCACGGCCGAGCGCGGGATAGGGATTTTCGGTCCAGTCCTTGTCGCCGCCATTCAGCAGATCGAAGACGATTGCACCCGGCACGATGGGCACCCGTGCCGCGCCGACCGCAAAGCCGCGCCCCGCGGCGCGCAGCGCCTGCATCACCCCGTCGCAGGCGGCCAGCCCGAAGGCCGAGCCGCCCGACAGGACCAGCGCATCCACCGCGGTGACCAGCTTGTCGGGCGCCAGAAGATCGGTTTCGCGGCTGCCCGGCGCGCCGCCCATGACCTGCACCGCCGCGGTGAAGGGCGCATCGCCCGTCAGCACCGTGACCCCGGATTTCAGCCGCGCCTCGGCCGCGTTCCCGACCCGCAGACCGGCCACGTCCGAAATCAGGTTTCGCGGGCCGGACCTCATCGCGCGCCGCGTGCCGCATCGCGGATCTGGCTCAGCGTCGCACCCGTCGTCAGCGCCTCGGGATCCAGCCGCAGCTCGATCACCGCCAGCGTGCCGGCATCGCGGGCGCGGGCGAAGGCATCGGCGAATTCCCCGTCTTCGCGCACGATCTCGCCATGGCCGCCATAGGCGCGGGCAAGGGCCGCGAAATCGGGGCTGAACAGCGCCGTGCCCGAGACGCGGCCGGGATAGTGACGCTCCTGATGCATCCGGATGGTGCCGTATTGGCCGTTATTGGCGACGATCACGATGATAGGGGCTCCGTACTGCGCCGCCGTCGAAAGCTCGGTCACCGTCATTTGCAGGCAGCCGTCGCCGGCAAGGCAGATCGCCAGCCGATCGGGGTGGGCCAGCTTGGCCGCGATCGCGGCGGGCAGTCCATAGCCCATGCTGCCCGAGGTCGGCGCAAGCTGGGTTCCGTATCGTTTCCAGCGGAAATACCGGTGCAGGAAGGCGGCGTAATTGCCCGCGCCATTGGTCAGGATCGCGTCTTCGGGCAGATGCCGGGAGAGCCAGCCAACGACATGTTCCATCTTCACCGCGCCGGGCGTCTCATGGGGGCGCTGCCATGCCTCGTAGCGCGCGCGCAGATCGGCGCGCCAATCGGCCCAGTCCCGGTCCGGGGCGGGCAGGGCGGCCAGCGCCGCGACGACCTCGCGCGGATCGGCGACCAGCCCGGGATCGGGTTGCCACAGGCGGCCCATCTCGTTCTCGTCGGGATGGACATGAATCACCCGCGCCCGCGGTCTGACCGGATCCATCAGCCTGTATCCCGCCGTCAGCGTGTCGCCCAGACGCGCGCCCAGCGACAGGATCACGTCGGTCTCGTCCAGGGCCCGCCCCAGTTCGGGGTTCATGCCCACGCCCAGATCGCCCACGTAATGCGGCAACCGGTTGTCGATCCGGTCCTGCCGCCGGAAGGGCACCGCGACCGGCAGATCCCAGTTGCGGGCCAGACGCGCCAGATCATCGGCCGCCTGCTGCGACCATTGCGAGCCGCCGGCGACGACCAGCGGCCGCCGCGCCCCGGCCAGCGCATCGGCCAGGGCCGCGACGGCGTGCGGCGCCACATCGGGCAGCGGCCGCGCGGCGGCCGGCAGGTCGGGGATGTCGGCGCGATCCGACAGCATGTCCTCGGGCAGCGCCAGGACCACCGGGCCGGGGCGTCCCGACATGGCCACCGCAAAGGCGCGGCGGACGTATTCCGCGATCCGATTGGTGGCGTCGATCTGCGCCACCCATTTCGCCAGCGGGCCGAACATGGCGCGGAAATCCACCTCCTGAAAGGCATCGCGGTCGGTATCGCCGCGCGCGATCTGGCCCACGAACAGGATCATCGGCGTCGAATCCTGGCGCGCGACATGCACACCCGCGCTGGCATTGGTGGCGCCCGGCCCCCGCGTCACGAAGGCCACGCCGGGCCGGCCGCTCAGCTTGCCGGCCGCCTCGGCCATCATCGCGGCGCCGCCCTCGTGCCGGCAGACGATATTTTGGATGCCGCTGTCATGCAGCCCGTCAAGGGCCGCCAGAAAGCTTTCGCCGGGAACCGAAAAGACCCGCTCGACCCGATTGGCCTTCAGCGCCTGAACCAGTATCGTCCCGCCATGCCGCATCGCCGTTCCTCCATCCGCCATCACGCCCTAGCGCGAAGACGCGGCCAAAGGCAATCGGCCAGGAAGGCCGCAGCGATCTTTACAGCCGCGCGCGCCGCGCCTATCTAGCGCGGTCATGGCCAAGGAACCCGAGAACAAAAATTACAAGGTGATCGCCGAGAACCGGCGGGCGCGTTTCGATTACTTCATCGAAAGCGATCTGGAGGCGGGCATCGTGCTGACCGGGTCCGAGGTCAAGTCCCTGCGCACCGGCCAGTCCAATATTGCCGAAAGCTATGCCAGCATCGAGGATGGCGAATTGTGGCTGATCAACGGCCATATCGCGGCGCTGTCCAATGCCGGCGTCTTCGGCCACGAGGAGCGCCGCAAGCGAAAGCTGCTGGTCAGCCGGCGCGAATTGTCGCGGCTGTGGCAGTCCGTGGGGCGCGAGGGGATGACCCTGGTGCCGCTGGTGATGTATTTCAACCATCGCGGCCTGGTGAAGCTGAAGATCGGCGTCGCCAAGGGCAAGAAGATCGCCGATAAGCGCGAAACCAGCGCCAAACGCGACTGGAACCGGCAGAAACAGCGGCTTCTGAAGCAGGGCTAGAAGAAAGCCACGTTGCAGCCAGCGGCTTCGGCCTGTAAATCGGACCGCGTGCCTTGATGCGGGGGAAGAGGATGCAGGACGATCCGAAGACGCTGGTCTCGACCGAATGGCTGGCCGCGCATCTGAACGACCCCGACCTGCGGGTGATCGACGCAAGCTGGCACATGCCCGCCAGCGGCCGCGACGGACGGGCCGAATACGAGGCCGCCCATATCCCCAATGCGCGGTTCTTCGACATCGACGCGATCTCGGACAAGCGCAGCACATTGCCCCACACCGCCCCCCCGGTCGAGATGTTCATCAGCCGGATGCGCGCGATGGGCGTGGGCGACGGCCATCAGGTGGTGGTCTACGACAATTCCGATGTGCGCAGCGCCTTTCGCGTCTGGTGGAATTTCCGCCTGATGGGCAAGATCGACGTGGCGGTGCTGGATGGCGGCTTCGGCAAGTGGCAGGCCGAGGGCCGCCCGGTCGAGGACATGGCCCCGATCCTGCGCGACCGCCACATCACCGTGCAGCGCCAGGCCGGTCTGATCCGCGACGTGACGCAGGTGGCGGCGGCCAGCAAGCTGGCCGATCACCAGATCATCGACGCCCGCGCGCCCGAGCGGTTTCGCGGCGAGGTGGACGAGCCGCGCCCCGGCCTGCGCGCGGGCCACATCCCCGGCTCGCGCAATCTGCCTTTCGCACGCCTGTTCAATGCCGACGGCACGATGAAGGACGAGGCCGCGATCCGGGCCGAATTCGAAACCGCCGGGGTCGATCTGTCGCAGCCCGCCATCACCACCTGCGGCAGCGGCGTGACCGCCGCGATCCTCAGCCTGGCGCTGGAACGGATCGGCCACCGCAACCACTCGCTCTATGACGGAAGCTGGACCGAATGGGGCAGCTTTCCCGACCTGCCAATCGCAACCGGAGACGCCTGACAATGCTGTCCAACCTGAAACCGCAAGCCCCCGACAAGATCCTGATGCTGGTCGAGGAATTCAAGGCCGATACCCGTCAGGGCAAGATCGACCTTGGCGTCGGCGTCTACAAGGATCCGCAGGGCGTGACGCCGGTGATGCGGGCCGTCAAGCAGGCCGAACAGCGCATCTGGGAGAACCAGACCACCAAGGCCTATACCGGCCTTGCGGGCACCCCGGAATATCGCGAGGCGATGGCCGGGATGGTGCTGGGAGAGGTGCCGGCCGAACGTCTGGCCTCCGTGGCGACGGTGGGCGGAACCGGCGCGATCCGGCAAGGCTTGGAACTGGCCCGGCTGGCGAACCCGGATCTGACCGTCTACGTTTCGGATCCGACCTGGCCGAACCACCTGTCGATCCTGAAATTCATGGGCCTGCCCTTCGTCGAATACCGCTATTTCGACAACGACAGCCGGGGCGTCGATTTCGAGGCGATGAAGGCCGATATCGCCAGGGCGGGCCGCGGCGACATCGTTCTGCTGCACGGTTGCTGCCACAATCCGACCGGTGCGAACCTGACGCCGGAACAATGGCAGGAGGTCGTCTCGATCCTTGAACAATCCGGCGCGGTGCCGCTGATCGACCTGGCCTATCAGGGCTTCGGCGACGGTCTGGAAGCCGATGCCGAAGCGACGCGGCTGGTCGCGCGCAGCCTGCCCGAAGTGCTGATCGCCGCCTCGTGCAGCAAGAATTTCGGCATCTACCGCGAGCGGACCGGCATTCTGATGGCGCTGGCCGAGGGCCGTGAGGCGCGCGACCTGACGCAGGGCAGCATGGCCTATCTGAACCGTCAGAACTATTCCTTCCCGCCCGATCATGGGGCGCGCATCGTCAGCACGATCCTTGCGGATGCCGCTCTGCGGGCCGACTGGCAGGCGGAACTGGAGGAGGTCCGCAACACGATGCTGGGGCTGCGCAGTCAACTGGCCTCCGAGCTGCGCGAATTGTCGGGCAGCGACCGGTTCGATTTCATCGCCGATCACCGCGGCATGTTCTCGCGCCTCGGTGCCACGCCCGATCAGGTGCAGTCCCTGAAAAGCGAGTCCGCGATCTACATGGTCGGCGATTCGCGGCTGAACATCGCCGGGCTGAACGGACACACCGTCCCGATCCTGGCCCGCGCCATCATCGAGGCGGGGATCTGAGGGAACGCGCCCTGGCGGTGATCCGGCGGGGCGCGAAGCCCTTGCATCCCGCGCCCAAGGGGCGCCGTTCGTCCGCCGCGGCCCCCTTCTGTCATGCGGTCATCGGGTTGGGGGGGCGCAGGGCTGTCGAACTTCCCCGGCGCGGTGAAGAAGCTGTCAAGCCACGGCAGCCGCGTCAGGCGATCCGCGCCCATGCCTGGGTTATACCATGGCCTTGAGATCCGTCAGTGTCGGCAACGGTGTTTCTGTCGTCTCATAAGCATTTGTTTCGACGACATCGGTGCTCATGTTTTCCCAGGTCTGGGTGCAATAATTCTGGTATCCGGTGTAATCATTGCTGAGTTTGTAATATGACATCACGATCGTGCCCTGATAGATCGTCGTTTTGACGCCCGGCGCTGTCTGTGCGGTGATTTCGGTGCTTTCCAGCTTGGAAAACGCCTGTGAAAAACCGATCTCGCCGCTTATCTGCACCTTCGCGCTGACATTGATCAGGAAGCTTATGCCTGCGCTCACCTCTACCGAGACGCCGAATTTCTGGCTGAAGCCAATGGTCGAGCCGGAGCTGACCGAATAGGTGATCTGCTGGGGGGCACTGGTATTGTTGGCGTTGCTGATGACGACCCGCGCGGTCTGGAGACGCTGGACATAGCACCAGTTGTTGCCCGCTGCATCGGTCCCGATGAGAACCGCACCTTCCGGCGCGGGCGGGGTCTCAAATCCGGGATAAAGCTTTCCGCCCACGATTGACAATCCGTTGTCACCGATGATGTCCATGTCCGTTCCATTCCTCGAAAATTGCATTGGTAAAGGGTCAAGTTCTCCCCGGGCGGGAAGATTATGATTCTTGGCACACGCCAATCTTGCCAACCAGGGTCATACCGGTCCGCGCGGTGTTGCAGGTCATCTTCGTCAGCCTGATCGCGAGGTTGCGAAACGTTCAGATCGGTCGGAAACAGAGCAAGACGGTTTCCAAACGCCGAAGGCTCCCCGTGACAGCGGATTGTCTGGATAACGGCCAGCCTTCGACGAGATCGGAATCGCCGATGACGAGAGCCCCGTAGTAAACAAAAAACAGTCTTATAGTAAACAAAAATTATATAAAGCGTCTCATGGAAAGCTTCCGCAGTCAATATCGGGAATTCTGAACCGGGGTGAATACCAGATTTCTGCCCTGGAAAGGTTCGCAAAGTGTTTCTGGGGTGGCCATATTCGCCCTGATCCGGCAGGGGCGTCGGGCGCGTTACCCCTTTCCCCGCCCTATCCGCGGTTCGCTGCCATTCATCAGCCGCGCGATATTCGCCTTGTGGCGGATGAAGATCAGCACCGCCATGAAGGCGCAGACGGCGGCCAGGTCGCCGCGCCCGGTTGCCCATGCGACGACCGGCGACAAGGCCGCCGCCAGCAGCGCCGAAAGGCTGGAAATGCGCGTGGCCAGTGCCGTTGCCAGCCAGATTGCGCAGGCGATCAGCCCCAGCGGCCAGTGCAGCGCGATCAGGGTGCCGAGAAAGGTGGCGACGCCCTTGCCGCCCCTGAATCCCAGCCAGACCGGGAAGCAATGACCCAGAAAGGCCGCGCCGCCGGCCAGCATCGCCGCGTTTTCGCCGCCGACTTCACGCGCCAGAAGCACCGCGATCGCGCCCTTGCCGGAATCCAGCAGCAGCGTCGCCAGCGCCGCCGGCCTGTTGCCGGTGCGCAGCACGTTGGTCGCCCCGATATTGCCCGACCCGATCTGGCGCAGGTCGCCCAGGCCCATCGCCCGCGAGATCACCAGTCCGAACGGGATCGAGCCCAGAAGATAGCCGAAGATCGCCGACAGGATCAGCATCATGACGCACCCCCGAAGACGCGGTTGCCGCCAATCCAGGTGCCGGACACGCGGCCTTCCATCCGGGCGCCGTCGAAGGGCGTGTTCTTCGATTTCGACAGCAGGGCGAAACGGTCCAGAACGAAGGGCGCGTCGGGATCGAACAGGACCAGATCGGCCGGGGCGCCGGGCGTCAGCCGCCCGGCTTCCAGCCCCAGCCGCTTGGCGGGATTGAGCGACATCGCGCGCCAAAGCTGCGGCAGCGACAATCCGCCCTGATGATAAAGCCGCATCGCGGCGGGCAGCAGTGTCTGCAGTCCGACCGCGCCGGGGGCCGCCGCCTCGAAGGGCAGGCGCTTGGATTCCTCGTCCTGCGGGGTGTGAAAGCTGGCGATCACGTCGATCACCCCTTCGGCCACGGCCTGAACCATCGCTTCGCGGTCATCCTCGGAGCGCAGCGGCGGGGTGAAGCGGAAGAAGGTGCGATAATCGCCGACATCGAATTCGTTCAGCGTCAGGTGGTGGATGGAAATGCCCGCGGTCACGTCCAGCCCCGCCGCCCGCGCGCGCCGCAGGGCGGGCAGGGCGGCGGCAAGCGTGACCTGATCGGCGTGCCAGCGGCAGCCGGTCATGGCGACCAGCGCCAGATCGCGATCCAGCCCCATCACCTCGGCCATGGGCGAGACGGCGGGAATGCCGTAAAGCGAGGCGAACTTGCCGCTGGTCGCGGCCGCGCCCTTCGACAGCCCGGCATCCTGCGGATGGCCCACGATCAGCGCCCCGGTGCCGCGGGCATAGGCCATGCAGCGCGACAGCAGCTTGCTGTCGCTGACCACGCGCACGCCATCGGTAAAGGCCGCCGCGCCCAGATCGCTCAGAAACCCGATCTCGACCATTTCGCGGCCTGCGCGCTGCTTGGTCAGCGCGGCCATGTGGCGGATGTTGACCTTCGCATCGGCGGCGCGGCGGGTCACGAATTCCAGCGATTCGGGCGTGTCGATGGGCGGCGCGGTATCGGGCCGCGCTATGATCGTGGTCACGCCCCCGGCAGCGGCGGCAAGGCCCGCGCTGCGGAAGCTTTCCTTGTGCCGTTCGCCCGGCTCGCCGATCTTGACGCCCCAGTCGATCAGGCCGGGTGCCAGGACCCTTCCGCCGCAATCGACGATCTCCGCCCCTTCGGGCGCGGCCTCGTCCGGCGCGCCGCGGCCCCCGATCCGGCCATCGCCGACCAGCAGCGATCCGGGCCCGTCCGTCCCGGCCTCGGGGTCGATCAGGCGGGCATTGCTGAACAGGATCGCGGTCACACCATCACCCCCGCTGCCGCCGCGCCCCGTTCGGCGCGCAGGTTCCGCGCCAGCAGATCCAGCGCCGCCATCCGCACCGCCACGCCCATCTCGACCTGGTCCTGGATGACCGAGCGGTTGATGTCGTCGGCGATGGTGCCGTCGATCTCGACGCCCCGGTTCATCGGGCCGGGATGCATGACGATGGCGTCGGGCGCGGCCAGTGCCAGCTTTTCGGCATCCAGGCCCCAGCGGTGGTAATATTCGCGTTCGGACGGAATGAAGCCGCCATCCATCCGTTCGCGCTGCAACCGCAGCATCATCACCACATCGGCGCCGCGCAGCCCCTCGCGCATGTCCTCGAAGACCTCGACGCCCATCTCGCCCACGCCCGCGGGCATCAGCGTCGCCGGCCCGATCAGGCGGATGCGGTTTTCCATCTTGCCCAGCAGGATCAGGTTGGATCGTGCCACGCGGCTGTGGGCGATGTCGCCGCAGATGGCCACGCTCAGGCGGTGCAGCCGGCCCTTGGCGCGGCGGATCGTCAGCGCGTCCAGCAGCGCCTGCGTGGGATGTTCGTGGCGCCCGTCGCCCGCGTTGATGACCGCGCAATTGACCTTTTCGGCCAGCAGGTTGACCGCGCCCGATTGCGGATGACGCACGACCAGCAGGTCGGGCTGCATCGCGTTCAGCGTCAGCGCCGTGTCGATCAGCGTTTCGCCCTTCTTCACCGAGCTGGTCTGCATCGACATGTTCATCACGTCCGCGCCCAGCCGCATTCCGGCCAGTTCGAAGCTGGACTGGGTGCGGGTCGAATTCTCGAAGAACATGTTGATCTGGGTCATTCCGGCCAGCGCGTCGGAATGCTTGATCGTGCGCCGGTTCAGGCCGGCATAATCCTGCGCCAGATCCAGAAGCGTCACGATCTCGGGCGGGGAAAGATGGTCGATGCCCAGAAGGTGGCGGGCGCGGAAGGACATGGGCGACCTCTCTGGCGACGGATCGCGCCTTCTATCGCAGATGGAACCACAGGCGGCAAGGCGCGCGACGGTCCGGGTCGCTGCGCGTCAGACGATGTTGGCGGCCCTCTCGATCAGCGCGACGCCCTCGGGGATCCGGGTCTCGTCGATCGAGCCATAGCCCAGCCGGAACAGCGGGCAGGGCTGCGGCGGGGTTTCGAAAAAGACCGCCCCCGGCTCGATCAGCACGCTGTCGGCGACCAGCCGGTCAGCCAGATCCGCGCTGTCGCATCCCGCCGGACCGCTGAGCCAGATGCTGGACCCGCCCGAGGCCGCCGCGCCCTCGATCCGCAGGGTGGATGCCGCCAGTGCCTGTTCCAGCACCGCGCGACGGCGCTTCATCGCCTGGCGCAACCGGACGATATGGGCGTCGTAATGTCCAAGCGCGAGAAAATAGGCGGTGATGCGTTGCAGGTGGCTGGGCGGATGGCGCAGCATGATCGAGCGCAGCGCGCGGGCCTGCGCGATCAGCGCGGCGGGACCGACCATGTAGCCGATCCGCAAGCCCGGAAACAGCGATTTCGAGAAACTGCCCAGATAGATCACGCGGCCCTCGTCATCCAGCGATTTCAGCGCCGGGGCAGGCGGGGCCAGATAAGACATCTCGAAGTCGTAGTCGTCCTCGATGATCAGGAAATCCCGTTGCCCGGCCCTCGCGATCAACTCGCGACGCCGCGACAGGGGCATGGTTGCGCCGGTCGGAATGTGGTGGCTGGGCGTGGCGATGACCAGCCGGGTATTGCCGGGCAGATCGCCGGGCCGCAATCCCCTGTCGTCAACGGGCAGGAAGGTCGTGGGGCTTTGCGCCCGGCGCAGGGTTTCGGCGAAATCGGGGTAGCCGGGCTCCTCGGTCACGGCCAGACGGTCGGCGCGGGCCAGCAGTTCCACCGCCAGAAACAGCGCGTTCTGCGCCCCCAACGTCACCAGAACCTCGTCCGGCCCCGCGGTGATCCCCCGCCGGGGCAGGGTATTGGACCGGATGTAATCGACCAGCAGCGGATCGTCGGCGCCATAGCGGTCGGCGGCCAGTTCCGCGAAATCGCGGGTGCCAAGCGCGCGGCGCGCGCAATCGCGCCAGGCGTTGTGATCGAACAGGGCCGGGTCGGCCTGACCGTAGATGAAGGGATAGCGGAAATCGCGCCAGTTCGCGGGTTTCCGGATCATCCGGCGCGGCAGGTGGTGGTCGGAAAGCCAGTGTCCCCAATCGGGCGGTTCTTCGGTCCGTCTGGCACCTTGCGCGCGAAGGCGCCTGTGCGGCACGGTTGCGGCGACGGCGATGCCCGATCTCGGGATCGTCTCCAGATAGCCCTGGCTGACAAGATCCTGATAGACCAGCGTGACCGTCATCCGCGACAGGCCAAGCGCCCCGGCCAGGCTGCGGCTGGAGGGCAGGCGTGTTCCGGGCCGGGCCCGGCTTTCCAGCACCGCGCGCACGATGGCCGCGGCAAGCTGGCCCTGCCGCGTCGGCGCGTCGCTGTCGCGCAGAAAGATGACCTCGGGCGCAATCCGGCTGTGCATCTGGACCTAGAGACGGTTCCATCTGGACATATCCTTGCGGCAACCGGCCTGCAACATTATGCCGCACCAAACACGCCGCGACCAACGCGGCCCCAGCAACAGGGATCAACCGATGAGCTACATGACCCGTTTTCTGACCGGCACCGCGCTGACGCTGGCACTTGCCGTTCCCGCCGCGGCCAAGGAATACCGCATCGCCGTGGGCGATGGCGCCGGCGGATCGCAGGAGGCGCTTGGCAAGGCGTTCGTCGCCGCGCTGGAAGAACAGACCGGCGGCGAGATGACCGGCAAGCTGTTCCTGAACGGCCAGCTTGGCGACGAACAGGACACCGTGACCGCCGCCGCCACCGGAACGCTGGATTTCTCGATCCTCGCCATCAACAACATCACGCCGTTCTCGCCCTCGGTCGGCACGCTGACGCTGCCCTATGTCATTCTCAGCCAGGACGACGCCGAAAAGATCACGCAGGGCGAGGTCGGCCAGCAGATGATCGACCAGACGATCGAGGATGCCGGCGTGCGCATCATCGGCTGGGGCTATTCCGGCTTTCGCGTGCTCAGCAATTCCAAGCGGCCGGTTTCGACGGTCGCGGATCTGCAGGGGCTGGTGATCCGCGTCCCGAAGAACGAGATCATGATCGAGACCTACAAGAGCTGGGGCCTCAATCCGACGCCGATGGCCTGGGGCGAAACCTTCGCCGCGCTTCAGCAGAAGGTCGTGGACGGGCAGGACAACCCCTATCTGACGATCTACGCGATGAAGTTCGACGAGGTCCAGAAATACATCACCGACCTGCGCTACCTGTTCTCGATCGAGCCGCTGATCGTCAGCGAGGCCCTGTTCGAAAGCCTGTCGGAGGATCAGCAGCAGCAGGTTCTTGCCGCCGGCAAGGCCGCGACGCAGGCATCGTCCGAATTTCTGCGCAGCGAGGAATCCAAGATCCGCGACGAGTTGGTCAGCCGCGGCATGGAGATCACCCAGCCGGCCGACGACGAGAAGGAGTTCCGCGATCTTGCGACTGCCGCGGTCTGGCCGCAATTCTATGACCAGATCGGCGGCAAGGAGGTTCTGGACAACGTCCTGACCTCGCTGGGCCGCGAACCCGCGCCCCAGTGATGCGCCACCGCGCGCGGGCTCTGGCCCGCGCGCCTCGTTCCCGTCCCCGTCCGCGTCCCGGCGCGCCCGTCAGCCAAAGGCACCGCCATGCCAGCACTCTGGTCCTTTCTCGACAAGTTCGAAAGCCATGTCTGCCGCATCCTGCTGGCCGTCTTCGTGACGCTGCTTTTCGCGCAGATCGTCGCCCGGCAATTGTTCGGCTTCTCGATCACCTGGATCGAGGAATTGTCGGTGATCCTGTTCGTCTGGTTCGCCTATTTCGGCGCGTCCTACGCCGCCCGGATGGCCGCGCATAACCGCGTGGGCTTTCACCTGAACGCATTGGGCCGCGAGAAGGCGCGCATCGTCGAGGCGATCGGCGATCTGTTCTGGATCGCCTTCAACCTGGTCTTCATCTGGCAGTCGATCGAATTCATCAGCCGCCTGAAACCCTTCGTGAAGGCCCAGACCCTGGGATGGGAGATGCGCTATGTCTATCTGGCCCTGCCCATCGCCTTCACCCTGATGACGCTGCGCATCCTCCAGGTGAACTACCTCAAGCTGGTGCGCGGCATCGACCCCGCCGATCCCGACAAGGTCAGCGTCGAGGCGGCGCTGGAACTGGCCGAGGACGAGAAGCGCGCCTATGACAAGGGTCACCGCTGATGGACAGCTATCTGGTCGAAATCCTCTTCGGCGCCTTCTTCGGGCTGCTGATCCTTGGCGCGCCGATCACCGTGGCGCTTGGCGTCTCGTCGCTGGCGGCGATGCTGTATCTGGGCGACAATCCGATCAAGATGGTGCAGATGGCCTGGTCCGCGGTCGGATCCTTTCCGCTGATGGCCCTGCCCGCCTTCATCCTCGCCGGCGCGCTGATGGAGGCTGCGGGCCTGTCGCGGCGCCTGATCAACGTGGCCGAAAGCCTGGCCGGTCCGTTCACCGGCGGATTGTCCGCCGCCACCGTGATGGCCTGCCTGTTCTTCGGCGCGATCTCGGGCTCGGGGCCGGCGACGACCGCGGCCGTCGGGATGCTGATGATCCCGGCCATGGTGCGGCAGGGCTATGGCGCGGGCTACGCGGCTTCGGTCACGGCCGCGGCGGGCGGGCTTGGCATCATCATCCCGCCCTCGATCCCGATGGTCATCTACGGCATCTCGGCCATGGGCATGCAGCCGCCCTCCGCGGCGATCGAAACCTATGGCGCGTTCCAGTCGGTCTCGATCTCGAAGCTGTTCATCGCGGGTTTCCTGCCGGGTGTCGTCATGGCCGGCGGCCTGCTGGTGATGAACTACATCCGCTGCCGGATGCGCGGCTTCCACGGCTCGGCCGAGCCGCTTTCGGTCGGCAAGATCCTGTCGGCCTGCTATCACGGCTTCTGGGCGCTGCTGGCCCCGGTGGTGATCCTGGGCGGCATCTATTCCGGCTTCTTCACCCCGACCGAGGCCGCCATCGTGGCGATCTTCTACACCTTGTTCGTCGGCGCCGCGATCTATCGCGAACTGGATCTGCGCGAGGTCATCAAGTCGCTGGACACGACGACATGGCTGGCCGGGCGCGTGTTGCTGGTCCTGTTCACCGCCACCATCTTCGGCCGGATCCTGGTCGAAAACGACGTTCCCGCCGTCATCGCGGGCGGGATCCTGTCCCTGACCACGAACCTCTACCTGATCTGGGCCATGGTGATCGGTCTCTTGCTGGTCATCGGCATGTTCATGGAAACGCTGGCCGCGATCATGATCCTGGTCCCGGTGATGCTGCCGGTCGCCTACATGATGGGGATCGATCCGATCCATTTCGGCATCGTCATGATCGCCACCCTGTCAGTGGGTTTCCAGACGCCGCCGCTGGGCGAGAACCTGTTCATCGCCTCGGGCATATCCGGGGTCTCGATCGAAAGGATCAGCCTGCGGGCCATTCCCTTCGCGCTCGCCTCTGTCACCGCAATCTTCATCATCGCCATCTTCCCCGGAATCGCCCTGTGGCTGCCCCGGATGATGGGCTACTGACGCAAGGAACACGCCTATGACAACGACCACTCGCGCCCTGACCGCCGACGACCTGAAGGCCACCTTCGACGCCTTCAACCGCCACGACATCGACGGCGTGATGACGCATTTCGCCGATGATTGCGTGTTCTTCACCGTCGCGGGCGAACATGAATACGGCAACAGGATCGAAGGCAAGGATGCCATCGCCAGGGCCTTCGAGGGGGTCTGGACCGCGATGCCTGACGTGCAATGGGCCGATCACAGCCATTTCCTGTCCGAGGACGGCACCCGCGGCGTCAGCCAGTGGACCTTCCGTGCCACCAACCCCGACGGCACCCGGACCGAGGTTCAGGGCGCCGACCTGTTCCGCATCGAGGGCGGCCGGATCGTCGAGAAACAGGCGATCCGCAAGCAGCGCCCGGCAATCCCCGCGAAGTGAGCCGTGTCATGCAGATGATCGCCAGACGTGCGGGATCGGTGCCCTTCGATCCCTTCTACGACCCGATGACGGCCCGCGGGCTGGGACCGGGCAGCGATTACGCGCCGACCTACTGGATCGACACGGCGGGCCCGGCGCCCGAGGATGACGGCCCGGTCACGGCGGACATGGACGTGGACGTCGCGGTGATCGGCTCGGGCTATACGGGCCTGTCCTGCGCCATCCACCTGGCCCGGATGCACGGCATCAAGGCCACCGTGCTGGAGGCGAACGGCGTTGCCTATGGCTGTTCCACCCGCAATGGCGGGCAGGCGCAGATCAGTTCGGGCCGGTTGAAGCGCAGCCAGTGGATCAAACGCTGGGGCCTTGATACCGCGCAGGGCCTGCATGCCGAGGTCACCGAAGCGTTTGACCTGTTCCGCGGCCTGATCCGCGATCACGGCATCGATTGCCAGCCACAGGATGGCGGCCATTACTACATCGCGCATAAGGCATCCGCGATGCCGGCACTGGAAAGCGAAACCCGGCTGCTGAACGACACGTTCGGCTATGGCGCGCGGATGATGGGCCGGGACGAGCTGCATGACACCGTCGTCCGTGACCACGAGGCGCATGGCGCCATGTGGGAACCCGACGGCACCGGCATCCATGCGGCCAAACTGGCCTTCGGCTATCTGCGCGTGGCCCGTGAACTGGGCGCCAGGGTCCATACCGACAGCCCGGTCCAGGGCTGGCTGCTGAAGGATGGCATCCATCACCTGCGCACGCCCGGCGGCACCATCCGCGCGCGTCGCGTCGCGGTGGCAACGGCGGCCTATGCCCCGCGCGGGCTGCATCCGCGGCTGAGGGACCGGCTGATGCCGATCATGTCCAACAGCGTCGTGACCCGCGTTCTGACACCGTCGGAACTGGACGAGGTCGGCATCAGGAAACTGTCGCCGCTGACCGATACCCGGACCCTGCGCCACTATTACCGGCTGCTGCCCGACAACCGGCTGCAAATCGGATCGCGGGCCGCGATCACCGGCCGCGACGCGGCCAATCCGGCGCATCTGAACGCGCTGCGCGAGGGGATGGCGCGGAAATTTCCGGCCCTGCGCGGGATCGATCTGGATTATTCCTGGTGGGGCTGGGTCGATGTCAGCCATGACATGATGCCCCGCATCACCGGCCTGCCGGACCTGCCCGGCGCGTTCTACGCGCTTGGCTATGGCGGCAACGGGGTCATGTATTCCGCGATGGCCGGCCGCCGCATGGCGCAGCTTGTCGCGGGCGAGAAGGTCCCCGACCTGCCGATCTTCAATACCGAATTGCCCCATGAGGGATGGAAGACGCCCTTCCGGCGGCTTGGCCAATGGGGCCTCTACCATCTCTACCACTTCCGCGACGAGCGCAAATAAGGAGCGACGCCGATGAAAATGACGACCGAGGAATCTTTTGTTAAGGTTTTGCAGTTGCATGGGATC
>NZ_DHXG01000021.1:0-3367 GCF_002413585.1 Paracoccus sp. UBA5162 | reverse complement strand
TGGATCATGTCGCCAATGCTGCCCCCATAGAGCGTGTCATTTTCGACCAGATCCGCAGCCGCGGCCACCGCTCCGCATTTCCCGCGTCAGGGCCGCTCGGACTGCCGGGCCGACCGCAGCGCCAATACACCGACACTCGCTGCTGCGAACAGCGTGCGGCGGGAGACTCCCTTCAGACTCATCGCGACGTCTGCACCTTGATGCAGCTATACTTAAAGCAGTGGCCAACGCTTTTCGGCGTCGCCAGCTCATCAGCATAGCAAGGCGACACAGTTGCAGCATCTTGCCGATAAAGGAATCGGAATGCTTTTGACCCGCATCAATTCCCAATCCGATGCGGTCAATTAGCCGGATCCAGCGATTTCTAGCGTCACGTTACCGCAGAACAAGCGTGTAGCGCACAGGCCGGCAACCACCTCCTGCCGGAACGATTTGTGAGAGGGATTCGGCAATGCCACATGTTACTTTTGCTCCGCTAGCCATTCTGACCATCGCTTCCGCAGCGATGACCGCCCCTACTTTGGCGCAAACAACTGTTCGCAACGAACGTGTTCAGTTTCCACGCGGAGCCACGTCCACCTCCGTGCGCGGCACCATCCGCGGCTACCAAGTCGTGGATTATGTCGTCGGCGCGCGGGCAGGCCAAGCCTTGGCGGTGTCGCTCCGCACCGACAACGCGTCCACATATTTCAATGTGCTGCCCCCCCGCTCGGAACAGGCAATCTTCACAGGTTCCATCTCAGGCAATCGCTTTTCAGGCCGGCTCGCTGCCACCGGCGACTACCGGCTGCGCGTCTATCTGATGCGAAATGCCGCCCGGCGCGCGGCGAGGGCTGACTACAACCTCTCGATTGCCATTGTGGATCGACCCGCGATCATGCCCTCCAAACCGATCATGGGCTCTGGCAAGCCAGTCTCGCCAGGAAACATGCCGGCCTTCTGCCGCGGCGAGGCGGCTAGCCATTACCGCGTCCGCCCCGCTTATGTCCGCACTGGTCGGCTGCAGCAGGATCGTGAAGGACAAGCGATCGAAGGCATGGTCGATCGCGGCGGCGACGGCATCGCGCGCTTTCGCTGCCGCTTCGATCCGTTGGGCCGGTTCATCAACCTGACCCCTCTGCCCAAATAATAAGTCCGTTTCCGCCGCGAAATATAATAGAATATAATCTTGCGACCTGCACTTACTCTATTCGCATTTGCGACGAGCTGATTTTTCATCAGAAAAACTAATCTTCGCATAATTTCGAACGCCGGATACTGCGTTAGGAGCAGGACAAAAACATGGTGACCCTTTGCGCCCCGACCGGCGAGGAGATCGATGGCTCCATTTCTGCTCGGTTTGAGCCTGCTCACCAAGCCCCGTTCCGACATCGCGCCGATCAGGCAGGCCCATCGCCCCTTGCCGTAGCGGCAAGCCCCCGGAACTGCGCGGAAAATCGCGCCCGACCTGCAGGTGTCATGCAGGCTTCATACTCCCTTTCTACCGGGGCGGCAGAGGGAGTTCCATCATGCATATTCGTTCGCTGGCGCTGGCCGCCATCAGCCTTTCCGCATTCTCCACCGCCGCCGCGCAGGCCCAGATCGCCGAGGCGGAGGCCGATGCGGGCGATGCGATCATCGTCACCGCGCAGCTGCGCGAACAGGATGCGATCGACGTGCCGATGGCGCTGAGCGTCGCGGGGGCCGAGCAGCTCGACCGCTTCGGCCTCTATGAATTCGACGCCCTCTCGCGCTTCGTGCCGGGCTTCGAGGTGCAGAACCAGTCGCCCAACAATCCCGGCTTCGTCATGCGCGGCATCACGTCGGACAGCGGCACGGCGACCAACGAGCCGCGCGTCTCCGTCTTCCAGGACGGCGTCTCCATCTCCAAGTCGCGCGGCTCCTATGTCGAGCTGTTCGACGTCGAGCGGGTCGAGATCGCCAAGGGGCCGCAATCGACGCTCTACGGGCGCGGCGCGCTGATCGGCGCGGTCAACATCGTGCAGAACAAGGCGGACCCGGCCGGCTTCGCGGCAGCGGGGCGCGTCTCCTACGGCAATTATGACAGCTGGCTGGGCGAGGCGATGGTCAATGCGCCGATCGGCGAAGGCATGGCGGTGCGCCTGGCCGGCCGCATCCGCAAGCGCGACGGCTATGTCGAAAATCTGCTGGGCGGCGCGGACTTCAACTCGGTCGACACCAAGGCGATCCGCGGCAGCTTCCACGGCGAAAAGGGCGACCTCAGCTTCGACCTGATCGGCAATTATCAGAAGGACAGCCCGAACGGCACCGGGTTCAAATCGATCGCCTACAACCCGACCGATCCCGTGACGGGCGCGGTGATCGGGGACCGCGGCCGCAACAGCGGCGCGGCGCTCGCGCCGGGCGCGGGGTTCGAAGGGGGCAAGGCGCTGGGGCTGGACCGGCAGGTCTGGGGCGTCACCGGCATCGCGACGCTGAAGCTGGACGATCGCTTCAGCCTCACCTCCACCACCGCCTTCCGCCGGTTCGACGCGCTGGAGATTTTCGACGCGGACGGCATTTCGCTGCCGATGCTGACGGCGGCCGAGGATGCGCGCGGCGTGCAGACCAGCCAGGAATTCCGCCTGACCTACGAGGATGGCCCGATCACCGCCTTCCTGGGCGCGAGCTATTTCCACGAAAAGGGCACGCAGCGGGTGCCGACGCAGTTTGACGAGCGCGTGACGCTGGCCCGACTGGCGGGCGCGCTGAACGGCGGCGGCGTCATTCCCGACCGCCCCGCGAGCGACCCGGTGCCCGCCGCCCTGCTGGCCAATCCCGCTTTCACCGGCGCGCTGCTGCAGGGTGTCGCCAATGCCTATGGCGTCGCCCTGTCGGCCGACCAGGCGCAGGCGATCGCCGCGAACCTGAAGCCCAGCCATCTGGAAAGCAGCACCAACGGGTCGCGCACCCGCGCCTTCGACCTGTTCGGCGACGTCACCATCCGTCTGTCGGACCAGTTCGAGGTCGGCGGCGGCCTGCGCTACACGCATGACGACAAGCGCAGCACGTTCCTGTCGTCGGTCGACAATGGCCGGTCGATCCTGGGCGGGCTGATCGGCGCGCTGAGCCAGCCCGAGGCGGTGCGCACCGCCCTGCTCCAGGCGCTGGCGGTGCCGGGCGCGGCCACCATCCCGCCCTCGGCCGCCTATCCGGTGCCGCTCTTTGGCCTGGGCGCGCAGCCGACGGCCGGCAATGGCGGCGAGGATAGCGCGACCCTGTCGAACGGCGGCTTTTCCTGGCGCTTGACCGCGCGGTACAAGCCCAGCGCCGACGCCAGCCTCTACGCCACCTATGCGCGCGGCCGCCGTCCGCAAGTGCTGGCCGCCAGCGCGCCGTCCGCCCCGCTGGGCGACACGCGCTTTTC
>NZ_DHXG01000026.1:14902-34699 GCF_002413585.1 Paracoccus sp. UBA5162 | reverse complement strand
CCTCGGCCGGAACCGAGGCACGAAGGCCAGACCAAGGCGCGCGTCCCGCCATCCTTCCGCTGCCATCAGGGGGATGGCGGGGCGACGTCCGCCTATTCGGCCTCGTCGGCGGGCTTGGCGTTCAATTGGCCGAAATTCTGCGCGCCAATGGTGTCATGCAGTTCGATCTGGGTTTCCAGATAGTCGATATGGCCTTCCTCGTCGGCGATCAGTTCCTCGAACAGGACCTTGCTGACGTAATCGCCGACCTTCTCGCAATGATCACGGGCCTCGATATACAGGGTCCGCGCGTCATGTTCGGCGGCGAGGTCGCTTTCCATCGTTTCCTTCAGGTTCTGCCCGATCCGCAGCGGATCCAGCTTTTGCAGGTTCGGATGGCCTTCGAGAAAGATGATCCGCTGGACCAGCCGGTCGGCATGATGCATTTCCTCGATCGATTCGGCCCGCGACTTGTCCGCGATCCGTCCATAACCCCAATCTTCTTGCAGCCGGTAATGCAGCCAATACTGGCTGACGGCCGTCAGTTCAGACCGGAGTGCGGCGTTGAGATACTCGATGACCTTGGCGTCGCCCTTCATGACCGGAATCCTCCTTCTTGTCCGTGTTCACCCGCAGGATCGGCGGGGCGACGCCCAGACTATCGCAGCGGCGCATGGTGTCCAGAAACAGCTTCATGCAGCCGCCGCAATCGGGGCGCTGGCCCAGTGCGTGATAGACCTTGCCCGGGGTGATGATCGTTTGCGGATCGGCGGCACGCATCCAGTCGATGGCGGCGCGAATCTGATGATCGGTGATCTGGGTGCAATGGCAGACGATCATGGAAAACTCCTGGATGAGCGAAACCTAGTGAATTTGTCGGGCATGTAAAGCCCGCCTTTTTCGCCCGCTCATCACGGCATGGCGAGCGGCCTGCGCGCGATGCTTGACCCGCGGCCCCGTCAGGCGCAGAAGCCCGGCCATGAAACTGTCCGATTTCGATTTCGAACTGCCCGAGGGGCTGATCGCTACGCGGCCGGCCCGCCCGCGCAGCGCGGCGCGACTGTTGCTGGCCGAGGACGGGACCATCGCGGATCGTGTTGTCAGCGATCTGCCCGCGATCCTGCGACCCGGCGACCTGCTGGTGCTGAACGACACCAGGGTCATCCCCGCGCGCCTGACCGGCAGCCGCGAACGCGATTCGGCGCAGGGGGCCGTCAGCGCCAGGATCGAGATCACGCTGCTGGAACCGGCCGCCGATGGCTGGCGCGCGCTGGCCAAACCGCTGCGCAAGTTGCGCGAGGGCGAGGTGATCCGTTTCGGACCACAGCTTTCGGCCGAGGTCGCGGCGATCGGGCAGGGCGAATTGCAGTTGCGGTTCGATGCCACGGGCGAGGCATTCGACGCTGCGCTGGCGCAGGTCGGCGCGATGCCGCTGCCGCCCTATATCGCCAGCCTGCGCGCACCCGACAGCCAGGACCGGCAGGATTACCAGACGGTCTGGGCCGCGCGGCGGGGTGCCGTCGCCGCGCCCACGGCCAGCCTGCATTTCGATGAGGCGCTGCTGGCCGCCCTGGACGCCAGCGGCGTGGAATTCGTCCACGTCACGTTGCATGTCGGCGCGGGCACCTTTCTGCCCGTCAAGGTCGAGGACGTGACGACGCACCGGATGCACGCCGAATGGGGCGAGGTCACGCCGGACGCGGCGGCGGCAATCAACCGCGCCAGGTCCGGGGGCCGGCGCGTCATCGCCGTCGGCACCACGGCGCTGCGACTGATCGAAACGGCCGCCGCCGGAGACGGCCGGATCGCCCCGTTCGAGGGCATGACCGACATCTTCATCTATCCCGGTTATCACTTCCAGGTGACAGATGGGCTGATGACCAATTTTCACCTGCCCAAATCGACCCTGCTGATGCTGGTTTCCGCCCTGATGGGGCCCGAAAAGATCAAGCAAATCTATACACATGCGGTATCGCAGCGGTATCGTTTCTTCAGCTACGGCGATGCGTCGCTCCTGATTCCCTGACGTCGCTTTCCGGCTGGCATCGCCGGGCACACGGGATTAGGGCGGGCGATCTGATGAAACGGGTCTTCCGGACCCCTGGCGACACCCTGACGAAACGAGACGAGACATGACTTCGGTGATGCGCAGCACCTGGCCCCTGCTTCTGGGGATGCTTCTTCTGATGATCGGCAACGGGATGCAGGGCACGCTTCTGGGGATCCGTGGCGGCATCGAGGGGATTCCCACCTTCCAGATGTCCGTTGTCATGTCCGGCTATTTCGGCGGCTTCCTGCTGGGCAGCCTGGTCGTGCCCGGCGTGATCAAGAATGTCGGCCATGTCCGTGTCTTCGCGGCCCTCGGATCACTGATCTCGGCAGCGGTGGTGCTGTATTCGATCCAGCCGGACTGGATCGTCTGGACGCTTCTGCGGGTCATGGTGGGGTTCTGCTTCTGCGGGGTCTATATCACCGCCGAAAGCTGGCTGAACGCAAGTTCGACCAACGAGAACCGGGGACAGGCGCTGGCGGCCTACATGATCACCCAGCTTCTGGGGATCGTGATCGCGCAGGGGCTGCTGAATATCGGCGATCCGGCGGGATACCTGCTGTTCATCATCCCGTCTGTCCTGGTTTCGCTGGCCTTCACGCCGATCCTGCTGACTGCCCGGCCCGCCCCCAACTTCGAGACGATCAAGCGCATGTCCTTTGCCCGGCTCTACGATGCCTCGCCGTTGGGCTGCGTGGGCGTGTTCCTGATGGGCGGGGTCTTCTCGGCGCTTGCGGGCATGTCGTCGGTCTGGGGCGCGTCGATCGGGCTGTCGGTCGCACAGATATCGCTGTTCGTGGCGGCGATCTATTCGGGCGGGCTGGTGCTGCAGTATCCGCTTGGCTGGGTGTCGGACCGCTGGGACCGGCGCCGGCTGGTGCTGATCCTGTCGGCCGTGGGCGCGCTGACGACGCTGGTCGTGGTGGTGGTGCAGCCCGGTACGCTGGGGCTGGTGGTCGCGGGGGCGATCATGGGCGGCGTGGCGAACCCGATCTACGCGGTTCTGCTGGCCTATACCAACGACTATCTCGATCAGTCGGACATGGCCGCGGCATCGGCGGGGCTGCTGTTCATCTATGGCGTCGGATCCTTTGGCGGCCCGCTGATCACCGGCTGGATGATGGCGCAGATGGGACCGTCGGGGTTCTGGGCCTATATGGGCGTGCTGATGCTGGCGCTGGCGATCTATGCGGGGTGGCGGATGACCCGGCGCCGGGCGCTGACCCCGGACGAACAGGGCAACTACGCCGTCATCACCCCCGGCAACACGCAGCTTGTGGTGGGGGCGGCCCTGGACGATGCGCAATCCTCCGGCCAGGCCGACGCGCAGGACGCGCCGCCCCCCGCCGCCTGAGATCGGGGCCGATGCTTGCCGCTGCCGGGGGATTGGTTTAACGCTGAACCATCTTGACCGAGCGGGGGGAACCAATGGCCCAGAATTTCGACATGGTGGTGATCGGTGCGGGGCCTGGCGGCTATGTCGCGGCGATCCGGGGCGCGCAACTGGGGCTGAAGGTGGCCTGTATCGAACGCGAGCATCTGGGCGGCATCTGCCTGAACTGGGGCTGCATCCCGACCAAGGCCCTGTTGCGCAGCGCCGAGGTCTTTCACCTGATGGAACGCGCCAAGGATTTCGGTCTCAGCGCCGAAGGGATCGGCTATGACCTGAACAAGGTCGTCGATCGTTCGCGCGGGGTGGCCAAGCAATTGTCGGGCGGTATCGGGCATCTGTTCAAGAAGAACAAGGTCACAACCATCATGGGCGAGGCCAGGCTGGCCGGCAAAGGCAAGGTGACGGTCAAGACCGACAAGGGCAGCGAAGAGGTCACGGCCCGGTCGATCATCATCGCGACCGGCGCGCGGGCCCGCGAATTGCCGGGGCTGGAACCGGATGGCAAGCTGGTCTGGAACTACAAGCACGCATTGAAGCCGCCGCATATGCCGAAAAAGCTGCTGGTCATCGGATCGGGCGCCATCGGCATCGAATTTGCCAGCTTCTTCAACACGCTGGGGGCTGATACCACCGTGGTCGAGGTGATGGACCGCGTTTTGCCGGTCGAGGATTCCGAGGTCTCCGCCTTTGCCAGGAAAGCCTTCGAAAAGCAGGGCATGACCATCATGGAAAAGGCGACGGTCACGAAACTGGACAGGGCCAAGGACAAGGTCACCGCCCATATCGAGAAGGACGGCAAGACCAAGACGATCGATTTCGACACGGTGATTTCCGCCGTCGGCATTGTCGGCAATGTCGAGGGGCTGGGCCTGGAAGAGGCCGGCGTCAAGGTCGATCGCAGCCATATCGTGACCGACGAATATTGCCGCACGGGCGTCGATGGCCTGTTTGCCATCGGCGACGTGGCGGGGGCGCCCTGGCTGGCGCACAAGGCCAGCCACGAAGGCGTCATGGTCGCCGAACTGGTCGCGGGCGGCCATCCGCACCCGATCAAGCCGAACTCGGTCGCCGGCTGCACCTATTGCCAGCCGCAGGTCGCATCCGTCGGGCTGACCGAGGCCAGGGCCAAGGAACAGGGCCATGAGGTCAAGGTGGGCAAGTTCCCCTTCATCGGCAACGGCAAGGCGATCGCCCTGGGCGAGGCCGAGGGTTTTGTCAAGACCGTCTTCGACGCCAAGACCGGCGAGCTTCTGGGCGCGCACATGATCGGCGCCGAAGTCACGGAACTGATCCAGGGCTATATCGTCGGGCGCCAGCTTGAGACGACCGAGGCCGAACTGATGGAATCCATTTTCCCGCACCCGACGCTGTCAGAGATGATGCATGAATCGGTGCTGGACGCCTATGGCCGGGCGATCCATTTCTGAACGGCGTCACGACACAAATCCCTTGGGGATTCAGGCTTCGTTCACCAATTGCCGGCTGTTCTTGACGTGCCGCTGTGCCAACTTGCGGCCTTCGCGGCCGTTCAGCAGGCGTCGCGCGCCGGTGGATCGGAAACCCGGATCGGACAGATGCGGAAACAGGGCGAGGATTTCGCGCCGCGCCGCGCCGCTGACGGCTTTCAGCGCCTCGGGGCCGGTATAGAGGCTTTCGGTCCAGGCGCCGTTGGACCGGACCACCTCGTGATCGTCGAACAGCATGTGATGATAGCTGACACCAAGCGCGGGATTGACGATCTCGATCCCCGGCAGGCCCAGAAGGTGTTTGGCGGCCACCAGGATTTCGTCCTCGCCGAACATGCGCCGGGCGATGACCGATCGCACCAGAACCCGATGCTGCGGCGACACCCGCAGATCGCGCGAGGGAAAGCCGGGCGCCAGCGCATCCGCGCGGATCAGGATCGGCCGCAGATGGGGTTGCAGATCCAGCCGGCCGCGGCCCAGCAGCGTCGATCCGATCCAGCGCAAGACCCGAAAGCCGTTGTCGCGCGTCAGCACCATGTCGCCGGCCGACAGCGTTTCGATCGCCTGCGCGCCGAACATCGTCTCGATCATCGTTCCGGCGGTAAAGCAGATTGCCGCCTGGGGGGCGTAGGCGACGCTGGCATATCCGTTGCCGAACCCCTTCTCCGAGACATAGGAGAAGGTCGCATTGACATCGAATTTGGGAAATGTCGTCTTCCCCGTGCTGGCATCGGTCACCGGCAGGGGCGTGATCAGGATGGCCTTGCGGCCCCCGACCATGTTGCCGAAACTTCCCCGCGTTCCATTGATGAAGGGAAAGTTGGCCAGGAAGCGGTTGCCGTCTGCATCCTTGATGATCGAGCCGCGAAACACCGACAGCCGGTTGCCTGCGGCGACAAGGTCGGGACCGAACGCGGTATCGGAGACGAGAAATTGTTCCAGGTCGGTCGAATAGCGCGGCACCTCGAAATTGGGATCATCGTCGAGAACGGCGACAGTGCTGACACGCGCCCCCGACATCGTGAACGAGTTTTGCCTGTACCAGGGCTCGAACACCGTGTTGGTGCTGCTGCCGATGGGCGGCGGCGAGTCCAGCGTCACCATCGTGATCTTGTATTCGCTCAGTTCCGCCATCCGCCCCCCGCCACCGTGCCTGTCCTGTTCCCGGACGTTCCGGCCGCGGGTGATCGGCCCGCGCTTTTTCGCGGTTTACCGGCAGATGGTTAAAGAAGGGTTAACGCGATCGTGACAAAGGCCGGTCGGTTCCGGGCCGGCCCGATCCATGCACGGTCGGTGCATTCTCGCCGCCGTTCGGCGCCGCTCCGGTGCCGCGTTCGCGATAGGGGGTGCTGCCATATTGCGCGCGGTAGCATTTGGAGAAATGCGACGGGCTGGAAAAGCCCGAAGCCAGCGCCACTTCGATGATCGACATCTCGGTCTGCATCAGCAGGTTCCGGGCGCGGGCCAGCCGCGTCTCCATGTAATACCGCTTGGGACTGCGGTTCAGATAACGGCGAAACAGGCGTTCCAGCTGCCGAGTGGACATGCCGGCATCGCGGGCCAGGGTGGCCGGACTGATCGGATCTTCCAGATTGCCCTCCATCCGCGCGATCACGGCGGCCAGTCGGGGATGGCGAACGCCGATCCGCGTCGGGATCGACAGGCGCTGACGGTCCTGATCGGTGCGGATCGCGGTGTGCAGCATCTGGTCGGCCACCTCGGCCGCCAGCGCGTCGCCATGCCATTCCGCAATCAGATGCAGCATCAGGTCGATGGACGAGGTGCCGCCCGCCGCCGTCAGCCGGTTGCCATCATGCACGAAAACCGAACGGTAGAGATCGACCTCGGGGAAAGCCTCGGCCAGACCGTCGTGGTTTTCCCAGTGGATCGTGGCCTTGCGGCCGTCCAGCAGACCGGCCTCGGCCAGAACCCAGGCGCCGGTGCAGACCGCGCCGATCCCGGCGCCGCTGCGGGCCTGCTTGCGCAGCCAGTTCAGCACCGGTTTCGTCGCCACGCGCGCGATCCCGATGCCGCCGCACAGGATCACCACGTCGTCGCGCCCGAAGGCGATCTCGGCGTCCAGCCCGCCATCCAGTTCCACGCGGGCCCCGTTGGAGCAGACGGCGACATCCCCTCCGGGCCCGATCAGGCGCCATTCGAACAGCGTTTTTCCGGCGGCCCGATTCGCCAGCCGCAAGGGTTCGATCGCGGCGGCGAAAGGCAGCATCGTGAAACGGTCGAGCAGCAGGAAGGTGAAACGGCGTGGCTTGTCGGCGGACATCGGACTGGCTTTGTTGTCGATGAGGCACATCAGCAGGGATTTCGCGCCGCCGCAAGGGGCGGTTGCCGCGTCCGCAAGGCTTCGCCACCCTTTCCCTTGACGCGGTTCGGCCCTATACCGGCCCGACCATTTTTTCAAGGAGTGCGCGCCATGACGCAGGAGACCCGCAAGACCGCCGCCCGGAACTGGGACAAGGCCGGCTGGCGTGCCTATCCGCGCGTCCAGATGCCGGACTACACCGATGCCGCCGCGTTGCAGATGGTCGAGGCGCAGTTGCGCCGATATCCGCCGCTGGTCTTTGCGGGCGAGGCGCGGCGCCTGCGCGAGCAACTGGCCGAGGTCGCAGCGGGCCGCGCCTTTCTGTTGCAGGGCGGCGATTGCGCGGAAAGCTTCGCCGAATTCAGCGCCGACAACATCCGCGACACCTTCAAGGTTCTGCTGCAGATGGCCGTCGTGCTGACCTGGGGCGCGCAATTGCCGGTCGTCAAGGTCGGCCGCATGGCCGGGCAATTCGCCAAGCCGCGCAGCGCGCCGACCGAGACCGCGAACGGGGTCGAACTGCCCAGCTATCGCGGCGACATCGTCAACGGCTTCGACTTTACCCCCGAGGCGCGGATTCCCGACCCGCAGCGGATGCTGGCCGCCTATACGCAGGCGGCGGCGTCGCTGAACCTGCTGCGCGCCTTCTCGACCGGCGGCTATGCCGACATGCACCGGGTCCAAAGCTGGATCGCCGATTTCGTCGGCGGCCCCGAGGCCGCGAAATACCGCGACATCGCCGATCGCATCCGGGACGCCATGGCCTTCATGCAGGCGGCGGGTGTCAATTCCGACACGGCGCATCAATTGTCCAAGGTCGATTTCTATACCAGCCACGAGGGTCTGCTGCTGGAATACGAAGAGGCGCTGGCCCGGATCGACACGACGACCGGACTGCCGGTCGCCGGTTCGGGCCACATGATCTGGATCGGCGACCGCACGCGGCAGCCCGATGGCGCGCATGTGGAATTCTGTCGCGGCGTTCAGAACCCGATCGGCCTGAAATGCGGCCCGACGACCACGCCCGACGATCTGAAGGTGCTGATGGAAAAGCTGAACCCCGACAACGAGGCCGGCCGGTTGACCCTGATCGCACGCTTCGGCGCCGGCAAGGTCGGCGATCATCTGCCGCGCCTGATCAGGACGGTGCAGGAAGAAGGCGCCAATGTCGTCTGGTCCTGCGACCCGATGCACGGCAACGTCATCAAGTCCTCGTCGGGCTACAAGACCCGGGCCTTCGATTCGATCCTGCGCGAGGTGCGCGAATTCTTCGGCATTCACAAGGCCGAGGGCACGATCCCCGGCGGCGTGCATTTCGAGATGACCGGCAAGGACGTGACCGAATGCACCGGCGGTGTCCGCGCCGTCACCGACGAGGATCTGTCGGACCGTTATCACACCGCCTGCGATCCACGCCTGAATGCCAGCCAGTCGCTGGAACTGGCATTTCTGGTGGCCGAGGAACTGCGCAACCGGCGCGAGACGGCCGCGCCCGGGAAGGACGTGAAGGCAGGCTGAACACGGCCCCCGCGCCCGGAGGACAGTCGCCGCACGCCCGGCGGCTGTCGTCGTTCCGGACCGTGGCGATGTCTGTCCATCCGCCTTTCGGGCGGAGCGAAGGCAGGCCTAGCCCGAGATGATCTCGAACCTTTCCACATCGACCATGCCGCGATCGGTGATCTTCAGTGCCGGGATCACCGGCAGGGCCAGAAAGGCCAGTTGCAGGAACGGCTCTTCCAGCGTCACACCCAGCGATTTCGCCGCCTTCCGCAATCGGGCCAGCCGGTCGCGCACCGTCTCGAAGGGCTGAAGGCTCATCAGCCCGGCGACCGGCAGCGGCAATTCGGCCAGAACCTCGCCCTCGGCCGCAACCACCAGACCGCCCTCGATCTGCGACAGCCGGTTTGCCGCCAGCGCCATGTCGGCATAATCCGCGCCGACGACCGCGATATTGTGGTGATCGTGGCAGACGGTCGAGGCGATGGCCCCGCGCGCCATGCCGAAGCCCCTGACGAAGCCGGTGGCAATGTTGCCGTTCCTGCCATGCCGCTCGATCACCGCGATCCGGATCAGATCGCGCGCGGGGTCGGGCCGCTTGTCGCCATCCTTCGGTGCGATCTCATCGTGCAGATGGCGGGTGATGATCTTGCCTTCGATGATTCCGATCACGTCGGTTTCGGCCCGGTTGCCGCTGGACCGGAAATCACGAGCCTCGACCTTCGGGGCCTTGACCGAGTTTCGGCCGACGGGCGGCACGTCGCCACGTGCGGCAAATGCCGCATCGTCCACGACCCGGCCGCCACACAGGACCAGCGCCGCGTGACAACCTTCCAGCGAATCCAGCGCCACGATATCGGCCCGCCGCCCCGGCGCGATCAGCCCGCGATCCTTCAGCCCGAAGGCCTCGGCCGCCGACAGCGAGGCCGCGCGATAGGCGGCCAGCGGCGACGTGCCCATCTGGATCAGCCGCCGGATCATGTAGTCCAGGTGACCATGCTCGCCGATATCCAGCGGGTTGCGATCGTCGGTGCACAGGCACAGATAGGCGCTGGTCGTCTCGGTCAGGACCGGCTGCAGGGCTTCCAGATCCTTGCTGACCGAACCCTCGCGGATCAGCACGCGCATCCCCTTGCGCAGCTTTTCCAGCGCCTCCCCGGCGGTTGTCGCCTCGTGTTCCGTGCGGATGCCGGCGGCGATATAGGCGTTCAGATCGCGGCCCGAAAGCTGCGGGCAATGGCCGTCGACATGGCCGCCCGCGAACAGGCGCAGCTTGTCCATCGCGGCAGGGTCGCGGTGGATCACGCCGGGATAATTCATGAACTCGGCCAGCCCGATCCCCGAGGGATGTCCCATCAGCGGTGCCAGGTCGGCGGCCTCGATCCGCGCGCCCGAGGTCTCCATCTCGGTCGACGGCACGCAGGAGGACAGTTGCACCCGCAGATCCATCAGCAGATGCAGGCTGGCCTGCTGAAAATAGCGGATACCGTCCAGGCCGATCACGTTGGCGATCTCGTGCGGGTCGCAGATCGCGGTGGTGATGCCGCGCGGTGTCACGCAGCGGTCGAACTCGAACGGCGTGACAAGGCTGGATTCGACATGCAGATGGGTGTCGATGAAGCCCGGAACCAGCGTCAGCCCGGTCACGTCGATCACCGCGCGCGCCTCGTATCGCGCACCGATGCCCACGATCGTTTCGCCGCAGATCGCCACGTCGCCGTCGATCATGCTGCCGGTGACCAGATCGAAGACCTGCCCGCCGCGCAGGACCAGATCGGCCGGTTCATCCCCGCGCGCCTGTGCGATCCGCTGTTCCAACCCGTCCATGCCGTCCTCCGTCGCGTCCTTGCAGGCGGCCACAGAACCCCATCGCCCGGCCAAGGTCCAGAGCCGGGGCCACTTGCCGCGCGGGCCAGCCTGTGTTTGCCTTCACTCCGGCGGATGAGGAGGCCACGAATGACTTTGACGGCAGGGACTTTCCGCGACCATTTCAGGGCCGGCGGCAAGGCAATCAACGGCTGGTGCGGCATCCCGTCGCCGGTCACGGCCGAAATCCATGCGCATGCGGGCTATGATCTGCTGACCATCGACATGCAACACGGGCTGGTCGGCTATGCCGACATGCTGGCGATGTTGCAGGCGATGTCTGCCAGCCCGGCGCCGAAATTCGTGCGCATCCCGTGGAACGAACCCGGCATCGCGATGAAGGCGCTGGATGCCGGGGCCGACGGAATCATCTGCCCGATGATCAACAGCGCCGACGAGGCGCGCGCGCTGGTCCGGGCCGCGCGCTATGCGCCGCTGGGCGCGCGCAGCTACGGGCCGGTGCGGGCCGGCGCCCTGCATGTCGACTACGTCGCCCGCTCGGCCGATCTGGTGCAGGTCTTTGCCATGATCGAGACGCGCGAGGCGCTGCGAAACCGCCACGAGATCATGGCGGTCGAGGGGCTCAGCGGGGTCTATGTCGGCCCCGCCGATCTGGGCTTGTCGCTGGGCTACGCCCCCACGCTGAACCCCGAGGCGGTCGAGGTGCTGCAGGCAATCGGCGATGTTCTGGCGGCGGCGCGGCAGGCGGGATTGCTGGCCGGCGTGCATTGCGGCGATGGCGCGATGGTGCGCGCGATGCTGGGACAGGGATTCGATTTTGCCTCGCTGGCCACCGATACCGGGCTGTTCACGCGCGCGCTCGGCGCCGCGCTGGCCGAAGCGCGGGGATAGGGCGCGGTTTTGCGCCGCCGGCGCGCGGGACGCGCGCGCCCCGCCCAGCGGCAGCGACCGGGGCAGGATCTTCCTGTCCCGCCCCCGTCATTGTCAGGGGGTCCAGCGCAGGAAATTCGCGATCAGGCGCAGACCGACGCCTTGCGATTTTTCGGGATGAAACTGTGTGCCGACGATGTTGTCGCGGCCCACCACCGCCGTGACCGCGCCGCCGTAATCGACATGGGCCAGCAGATGCGCCCGATCCGCTACCCGGAACTGCCAGGAATGGACGAAATAGGCATGATCGCCCGTGCCGATACCTTCCAGGACAGGATGGGGGCGGTCGATGACCAGATCGTTCCAACCCATATGCGGCACCTTGAGGCCCGGCGCGTCGATCCGCGCCACTTCGCCGCCGATCCAGTCCAGCCCGGCCGTCGGGCGGTATTCGTATCCCGTCGTCGCCAGCATCTGCATTCCGACGCAGATGCCGATGAAAGGCACGCCGCGATTCAAGACCGCCTCGCGCAGGGCCTCGGCCATTCCATCGACCTCACCCAGGGCCGCGCGGCAGGCGGGAAAGGCGCCGTCGCCCGGCAGCACGATCCGGTCGGCGCGTGCCGCGATACCCGGATCGGACGTCACAACGATCTCGGCCCCGACGCTCCGGCCCATCTTCTGGAACGCCTTTTCGGCCGAATGCAGGTTGCCGCTGTCGTAATCGATCAGCGCCACACGCATCACAGCGCACCCTTGGTCGAGGGCAGGGCGCCGGACATGCGCGGGTCGGGTTCGACCGCCTCGCGCAGCGCGCGGGCGACCGCCTTGAAGGCGGCCTCGGCGATGTGATGGGAATTGATCCCGTCCAGGCGCGCGAGATTCAGGCTGATTCCGCCATGGGTGGCCAGCGCCTGGAAGAATTCGCGCACCAGTTCGGTATCGAAGCCGCCGATCCTTGCCGACGGGAAATCGACGTTCCAGACCAGATAGGGCCGCCCCGACAAATCCAGCGCGGCGCGGACCAGCGCATCATCCATCGCCAGGAGGAAGTTGCCGTAGCGGCGGATGCCGGTCTTGTCGCCCAGAGCCTTGGTCAGCGCCTGACCGATGGCGATGCCGGTATCCTCGATCGTGTGGTGGTCGTCGACATGCAGATCGCCCGTCGCCCGGATCGTCATGTCGATCAGGGAATGGCGCGACAACTGGTCCAGCATGTGATCGAAAAAACCCACGCCGGTCCGGTTGTCATAGGTTCCGGTGCCGTCCAGGTCGATCGCCACCTCGATCCGGGTCTCGGCAGTGTTGCGGGTGATGGTCGCCTTGCGCATGGAATTTCCTTTCACGACGCGGGCCTTATAGGGCGGCGCGGCGGATCAGCCAAGATGGACCTGTCCTTCGGGATAGCGCACGCGGGGCGTCGTGCGCGTCGCCAGGAAAAAGCCCAGTGTCAGTGGCCCGACCCGGCCCAGGAACATCACCGTGATGATGATGATCCGGCCGAAGGGGTTCAGTTCCGAAGTGTAGCCGCGCGACAGGCCGGTGGTGCCGAAGGCCGAGGCGACCTCGAAGCTGATGTCGAGAAAATAGCCGTCGTGGCTGGCCATCATCAGAAACACCGCCGTGAAGATCAGCACCGAGGCGATGGCGATCAGCGCCATCACCTTCAGCACCTCGTCAAGCCCGATGGACCGCCCGAAGGCCCAGATCTCGGTCCGGCGGCGGAAGAAGGCCAGGGTCGCCAGCAACATCACCACGATGGTCGTGACCTTCAGCCCGCCCCCGGTCGAGGTCGGGCCGGCGCCGATGATCATCAGCGCCATGTAGAGCAACGAGGTCGAATCGTGTAGCCCACCGATATCGACGGTGTTGAAGCCGGCCGTGCGGGGCGTCACGCCCTGGAACCAGGCCACCGTCATCCGCGCGACCGGGCCGTCATATTGCGCCAGCGTCAGCGGATTGTTCCATTCCAGGATCGCCGTCAGCCCCACCCCGATCACGATCAGCGCCGCCGTTCCCACCAGCATCAGCCGCGTATGCAGGGTCCAGCCATACCAGAAGCGCCGGTTCCAGACATCCGACACGACCACATAGCCGATCCCGCCCAGAATGAAGAGGCCGGGGATGACGATGTTGACCAGCGGATCGGTCGCATAGCGGACCAGGCCCTCGGAAAAGGTCGAGAAACCGGCATTGTTGAAGGCCGAGACGGAATGGAAGACCGCGTCCCACAGGCCGGGACCAAGCCCCTCGCGGGGCATGAAGCTGAGCGACAGCAGCATCGCGCCCGCGATCTCGGCCATCAGCGCCACGCGGAAGATGGTAAAGACCAGTTGCGTCAGGCGGACATAGGACGTCTGGTTCAGATCCTCGCGCAGATAGGTGTGGTGCGTGATGCGCAGCGGCAGGCCAAGCGCGGACCAGACCAGCACGGCGAAGGTCATCAGCCCCAGCCCGCCAAGCTGGATCAGCACCGCAACGACCACCTGCCCCCAGAAGGTCAGATCGAGTTCGGTGTCGATCACCGAAAGACCCGTCACCGTCACCGCCGAGGTCGAGGTGAAGATCGCATCCGAAAAGCTGATCGCCCGCGTGGTCGTGAAGGGCAGCATCAGCGCCAGCCCGCCGGCAAGGATCAGCGACAGGTACAGGACCGCCAGCACGGCCGGCGGCGGCGTGCGCGACAACCAGCCCCGGAACGCGGCCAGCGGATGCGTCCGCACGCTCAAATCCGGTCGCCGAACCGGGTCAGATCGACGCGCTTGCCCAGCAGCAGCAGGCGGTCATTCGTGTTCAGCACCGGATCGGCCTTGCCGCGCAGGTCGATATATTCGGTTCCGCGCATCATCCCAAGCGCGGTGATCCCCTCGCCGATGTTCAGTTCGGACAGTGTCTTGCCCTTCAGTCGCTCGGGAAGCATCAGGTTCACGACCGAAAAGCCGTTACCAAGCGCGACGTAATCCTGCACCGCCGGATTGTTCAGCATCTGTGCGGTGTGGCGGCCCATCTCCAGTTCCGGCAGAACCACGCGGTCGGCGCCGATCTTGGACAGGATGCGATGGTGGGTGCGGTTTTCGGCCTTGGCCCAGACCGAGCCGACGCCGATCAGGCGCAGGTTCATCGCCGCGATCACGTTGCTTTCCAGATCGTTGCCGATCGAGACCAGCGCCACGTCGTAGCGGTCCACCCCGGCCTCGCGCAGCGCGCCCTCGTCGGTGGCGTCGAGGATCACCGCATTCGACAATTGCTCGGCCAGGGCCGCGACCCGACGCTGGTTCTTGTCCACGCCCAGAACGCGGTTGCCGAACCGCGCCAGTTCGGATGCAACCACGCTGCCGAAGGAGCCGAGGCCGACGACGACAAAGCTGCGATTCTGCTTGCCCATGGACCCTCCGGAGGACCGAGTCGAGACGGCGGCGATACTGCTCATGCAGGACGGCCGGGGTCAAGCCGGGCCACCGCAGCCGCTTCTTGCACCCGCCGGGATCACGCCTGGCAAGGGCGCGACCGGCCAGCCCGATCCGGTTCCCAGACCGAGCCGCGTGTTTTCGCGGACGGATTCCGCATTGGCGCCGGCGGACAAAGCGGCCGATGTCGCAACCCGCGTTGCCCGGGTCGCATTTGTCCGCCACTTTCGCGCCCCTTGTGGCCATTCTGAAGAGAATGTGACAGAAACCCGGTTCCACGCGCGGATTTCCGCCAGTCACGGCTGATCCGCCGCCCCGATCCAATCATAACGAGAAAGGGACGCATGACAGATTCGACACAGCCCAAGGGGCAGAAGAACGTCAAGGGCCGGCCCGGCGACGAACGCCGCGAACGCGAGGCGCTGAAAGGCCGCTTCGAGCCCGATCCCGAACCCGATATCGAGGCGATACCCGCGCCCGAGGGCCCCACCCAGGTGATCCAGACGGATTACGAGATCGGCCAGCACAATATCGAGGGCAAGAAACCCTTTCCCTTCGATGTTCACAACCCGGTCTTCATGATCTCGGCCGTCACCATCGTGCTGTTCACGCTGGTGACGATGCTGTTTCCCACTCAGCTCGAACCCGTGTTCCTGCAGATGCGCGACGGGTTGACCAGCAATCTCGACTGGTTCTTCCTGCTGTCGGGCAATGTCTTCGTGCTGCTGTGCCTGGGGCTGATCCTGTCGCCGCTGGGGACGATCCGTCTTGGCGGACCCGACGCGACGCCGGATTTCAGCCTGTCGGGCTGGTTCGCGATGCTGTTCGCGGCCGGGATGGGGATCGGGCTGATGTTCTATGGCGTCAGCGAACCGATCAGCCATTATCAGACCGCGCTTGGCGGGGTCACGATGGAAGGCGGCGTGCGCACCGACTGGGCGCCCCTGGGCGGCGCGCAGGGCAACGAGATGGAGGCCCGGCGCCTGGGCATGGCCGCGACCATCTTCCACTGGGGTCTGCATCCCTGGGCGATCTATGCGATCGTGGCGCTTGCGCTGGCCCTGTTCGCCTATAACAAGGGTCTGCCGCTGACCATGCGGTCGATCTTCTATCCGCTTCTGGGCGAACGTGTCTGGGGATGGCCGGGACATGTCATCGACGTTCTGGCGGTTTTTGCCACGATCTTCGGTCTGGCAACCTCGCTGGGCTTCGGGGCGGAACAGGCGACGGCGGGCCTGAACTTCCTGTTCGGTATCTCGAACTCGAACACGACCAAGATCATCCTGATCGTCTGCATCACCGGAATCGCGACGATGTCGGTCGTGCTGGGTGTCGAGAAGGGCGTCAAGCGGCTGTCCGAGATCAACATGGTGCTGGCCTTGGTCCTGCTGCTGTTCATCATCTTCTTCGGCCCCACGATCGAGATCTTCCGCGGCTTTTTCGGCAACCTGGGCGCCTATGCGCGGGAACTGGTGCCGCTGTCGAACCCGTTCGGGCGCAGCGACGACAACTTCCGTCAGGGCTGGACCGCTTTCTACTGGGCCTGGTGGATCAGCTGGTCGCCCTTCGTCGGCATGTTCATCGCCCGCGTCAGCCGTGGCCGGACGGTGCGTCAGTTCCTGATCGCGGTGCTGATCGTGCCCTCGGTCATCTCGATCCTGTGGATGACCGCCCTGGGCGGCACCGCCATCACCATGACCGTGGGCGGGTTCGAGGGTATCGCCGATGCGGCGCTGGAGCTGAAGCTGTTCCAGATGCTGGGACAATTGCCGCTGACCTCGATCACCAGCTTCGTGGGCATCATCCTGGTGATCGTGTTCTTCGTGACCTCGTCGGACTCGGGCAGCCTGGTCATCGACACGATCGCGGCCGGTGGCAAGGTGAACGCGCCGATCCCGCAGCGCATCTTCTGGTGCAGCTTCGAGGGTCTGGTGGCGATCGCGCTGCTGCTGGGCGGCGGCCTGACCGCCTTGCAGGCCATGGCCGTCTCGACCGGGCTTCCCTTCACCATCATCCTGCTGATCGCCTGCTGGTCGATCGTGAAGGGTCTGATTGCCGAACGGCGAGAACTTGCCTGAACAGGCGGCGTCAATCACAGTGGCGGGCGGGGTTTTCCCCGCCCGTTCTTGTTTTATGGTCCGCGCGGTGCCAAAACCGTTGCTGACGCCACCGAAGGACCGACGCCGATGAGCGAAATTTCCGTCAGCGAACGCCGCCTCAGCGCCGCGCTGGACCGCATCGACCAGATCCTCGAAGCCGGCACCGGCCGAGGCGCGCAATCCCCGGCCACGCAGTCCGATCAGGACCAGGCGCTGGCCGCCGCGCAGGCCGAGGCCGACCGTCTGGCGCAGGAACTGGCCGCTCTGCGTGCCGATCGCGGCGGCCCGCTGGAGGCGGCATTGGCCGAGGCGCGGGCCCGGCTGGACGGCGCCGGCCAGCAGGCGGCTCGCCTGGCCGCCGCGAACGAGGAACTGACCGCTGCCAACCGCGCGCTGATCGACGCCGCCGGGCAGGGTGACGCAGATCCCGCGATTCGGCGCGCGCTGGAGGCCGAGATCGAATCCCTTCGCGCCGCGCGCGAGGCCGAATTGTCGCAGATGGGCGATATCATGGTCGAACTGGAACGCCTGCTGGCCGAGGATCAGGTGCCCGCCGCACCGGGACAGATTGTCGATCCGACGCTGGAAGCCGCGGGGGACGAAGCCGGCGTGCCCGAGGCGACCGAAGCCCGGCAGACCGGAAAAGACGGCCTGCCCAGCGATCACGACGAACGGTCCGGGAATGGCGGGGTCGCGGATGACGATGGCTTTCAGGAGGGAAACAGGTAATGGCCGAGGTCGCATTCACCATCGGGCACAAGGAATACAGCCAGGTCGCCCAGGACGGCGAAGAGCGGCTGCTGCAACGTGCGGCCTCGGTCCTCGATGCCGAGGCGCAGCAGATCCTGGAACAGACGGGCCGGATGCCCGAGCCGCGCCTGCTGCTGCTGGCCGGGCTGATGTTGGCGGATCGTTTCGCGGTGATGGAGGAGCGCGCCGAAAAGGCCGAACGCCATCTGAACCGGCTGCAATCGAACCCGGCCCGTGTCGAGGTGCCGGTGATCCCCTCGGATTTGAAAGAGGCCATGGCCGAGCTGGCCGCCCGCGCCGAATCGCTGGCCGAGAAGCTGGAGGAACAGCAGGGGTCTTAACGCTTTGTTAACCCGGCGATGCGACAAGCGGTCATGCGCTGCTTGCTTTTGCTTCTACTGCTGTCGGCCTGCGCCACCTCGTCGCCCGGAATGATGGGCGGAACGCGGCAGGCGGTGAGGGTGGAAGGACTGGATTTCGTCGTCTTTCGCAAGGGCGACCGTGTGGAAATCGTCCGCATGGGATACCTGTCCCGCCCCCAGCGGGACAGGGTGCCCGCCCTGATGGCCGAGGCCGGGGAACGGGTCACGGGCTGCCGCGTGCTGGCAGACAGCATCAGGACCCGTTTGCCTGGCGACACGGGGGTGGCCCAATTCGATCTGGTCTGCTGAGGCGGCGCGAACAGGCGCGGACCGCTCTTGTCGGTCGGCAGGCCGAACCCTGACCCGAGATTCAGGCCACGGCCTGCGCCATTCCGTTCGTCCCGCAAAGCGCGTGCATCGTGACATGTCGGCAGCGGCGGCGGACATCATCCCACGGGATCGAAGCGTTCGTGAAACATTCGTCCGGAGCGATCGTCCCCGGAAGTCAGGCGCGTCATGGGACGCGCCGTCTCGCGCCCCGTATGGACTGCCGCTTGCGCCCGCGCTGAAAAGGACGATCGGCCCCTCTTTATCCGGCAGGACGGAATCGCCGGTCGGAGCGCCTGTCTCGATCAAGTCGCCTCTGCCGTGAGGAAGGGGGTGCGCTTGCGCGAAGGCAAAGCAGGCTGCAAGGCAATCGCCGGCCAAACAAGCCGCACAACACCCCTTGCCGCCAAGCTGAAACAGTTCACCGGTCGTTGTGGGAAGGCGGGGGGGCGGATGTCCGGTCTGGCGGTGATTTCGCCGGGTCCATCTCTGATCGACGACATGCCGAGAGAACCGCAATGGCAAGCAAGGCGTTCGATATATCGGACGAGGACATCACACCCTGTTTCGGCCTGTAGCCGGATCCCGCTTCGGCGCGAAGCAATCGGGCAGAGAAGAGGCGCCCGATGTCCTGCAAATGAAAGAAAAGAGGACCCCATGGACCCGAGCGAGAAGCAAGCCGCCCATCGCGGCGAAAAAAACACCGATTTTTCCGATCTGCGCGCCGTGTTCTTCAACTGCACCCTGAAGCATCCCGACCAGGCGTCCCATACCTCATTGTTGATGGGCAGCTCGGCCAGGATCATGCGCAAGAGCGGCGTCGCCGTCGACGAGATCCGCATGACCGCGCACGATATTGCCTTTGGCGTGCAACCCGACATGCGCGAGCATGGATGGGACCGCGACGACTGGCCCGACCTGTGGCCCAAGGTGAAGGCCGCAGACATCCTTGTCGTCGGCACGCCGATCTGGCTGGGCGAGCAATCTTCGGTCTGCCGGCTGCTGATCGAGCGTCTCTATGCCATGTCGGGGATGTTGAACGACAAGGGCCAGTCCATCTTCTACGGCAAGACCGGCGGTGTCGTGGTCACCGGCAACGAGGACGGGATCAAGCATGTGGCGATGAACGTGCTCTATTCCCTGTCGCATCTGGGTTACGCGATTCCGCCGCAGGCCGATTGCGGATGGATCGGCGAGGCGGGCCCAGGCCCGAGCTATGGCGATGATGGCGCCGGGCTCGACAACGAGTTCACGCAGCGCAATACCACGATCATGACCTGGAACCTGCTGCACATGGCGCGGATGCTGAAGGATGCTGGCGGCATCCCCAGCCACGGCAACGACCGGAAAGCGTGGTCGGCCGGGTGCCGGTTCGACTATGAAAAACCCCAGCCCGGCTAGCCGGCCGCCCGATTGCGCAGGATCAGGCCGGCACCCGGCTTGCCGGCCT
>NZ_DHXG01000026.1:0-14559 GCF_002413585.1 Paracoccus sp. UBA5162 | reverse complement strand
CCGAAAGGCGAGGTGACCGAAGGCTCAGATCTTCAGATTCGATTTCGGACCGGCGAAATACCAGATGATCAGACCCAGGATGGGCAGGATCGCGATCAGCAGGATCCACAGCAACTTGGTGCCGGTGCCTTCATTGGTATTGATCACCTGCGCGATTGCCCAGATATCCAGAACCAGAATGACAATGCCGAACAGATATTCCATGGCTGTTTCTCCTGTTGCCTGATGGCCAACCCCGCCGGCCGCCGCGGGGTTCCCTACAGGACGTAGCGCGACAGATCGGTCGACCGGGACAGATCGCCCAGACGCTTCTCGACGTAGTCGGCATCCACGCTGACGGACTGACCCTTCTGGTCCGGCGCCTCGAATGACAGATCCTCGAAGACCCGTTCGATCACCGTGTAAAGACGCCGCGCGCCGATATTCTCGACCGCGCTGTTCACCTCGGCCGCGATCCGGGCAAGAGCCGCGATGCCGTTATCGGCAAAGGTCACATCGACGCCCTCGGTGGCCATCAGGGCGGTGTACTGCCGCGTCAGCGCGTTGTCGGTTTCGGTCAGGATCCGGATGAAATCCTCTTCCGTCAGCGCCCGCAACTCGACCCGGATCGGCAGGCGGCCCTGCAATTCGGGCAGCAGGTCGCTGGGTTTGGCCACGTGGAACGCGCCCGAGGCGATGAACAGGATATGATCGGTCCTGACCGCGCCGTATTTCGTGCTGACGGTCGTGCCCTCGATCAGCGGCAGCAGGTCGCGCTGCACGCCCTCGCGGCTGACATCGCCGCCGCGCGCATCCGCCCGCGCACAAACCTTGTCGATCTCGTCAATGAAGACGATGCCGTTTTCCTGCACCGATTCCAGCGCGGCGGCCTTGACCACATCGTCATCGAGCAGCTTGTCCGCCTCTTCCGCGATCAGCAATTCATAACTTTCCGCGACCGTCACCCTGCGCCGAACCCGGCGCCCGCCAAACGCCTTCATCAGCCCGGACAGATCCATCATTCCGCCCAGCGACTGACCCGGTTGGCCGGGCATTTCCATGCCACCCAGGGGGTTGGAATTGTCCTGCAATTCCAGCTCGATCATGGTGTCGTCCAGTTCGCCGCGCTTCAGCTTGTCGCGAAACATCTGCCGGGTGCCGTCGCGCGCGCTTTCGCCGGCCAAAGCCTCGACCACCCGCTCCTCGGCAAGGGCATGAGCCTTGGCCTTCACCTCGTCGCGCATCCGCTCGCGGGTGTCGATCATGGCCGCGTCGGCCAGATCGCGGACGATCTGTTCCACATCGCGACCGACATAGCCGACTTCGGTGAACTTGGTTGCCTCGACCTTGATGAAGGGCGCATTGGCCAGTCGGGCCAGCCGCCGGCTGATCTCGGTCTTGCCGACGCCGGTGGGGCCGATCATCAGGATGTTCTTGGGATAGACCTCGTCACGCAGGTCGTCGCCCAGCTGTTTGCGCCGCCAGCGGTTGCGCAGCGCGACAGAGACGGCGCGCTTGGCCTCCTTCTGTCCGATGATGAAGCGATCCAGCTCGGATACGATCTCGCGCGGTGTCAGGTCGGTCATGTCATGCCTGCTTTGGTCGTCAGATATCCCGGGGATGAGGCCCGACACGGGCCGATGGGGCGCCGCCGCCTTACCCTTCCAGGAATTCGACGGTAAGGTTTCCGTTTGTATAGACGCAGATATCGGCCGCAATCGCCATCGCCTTGCGGGCGACTGCCTCGGCATCGAGATCGGTTTCCATCAGCCCCCGCGCCGCTGCCAGCGCGAAGTTGCCGCCCGATCCGATGGCGGCCACGTCATGTTCGGGTTCCAGCACATCGCCCGCGCCGGTGACGACATAGACCTGGTCGCCATCGGTCACGATCAGCATCGCCTCGAGATTGCGCAGGTACTTGTCGGTGCGCCAATCCTTGGCCAGGTCCACGCAGGCGCGTTGCAATTGTCCGGGCGCGGATTCCAGCTTCTTCTCCAGCCGTTCCAGCAGGGTGAAGGCGTCGGCGGTCGAACCGGCAAAGCCCGCCACGACGTCGCGCCCGCCCGGCGCCAGCCGCCGCACCTTGCGCGCGCTGCCTTTCATCACCGTCTGGCCCACGCTGACCTGACCGTCGCCCGCGACCACGACCCTGCCGCCGCGCCGCACCGCAAGGATGGTGGTGCCGTGCCAGCCGGGAAATGTCTCATCCGCCATCGGAAGTCTCCGTCTTCTGTCCGGACCCAGATATGAAGGCGCCCCGATGACTGCAAGCCGTTCCATCCCGTGCAGGGCTCTGGCAGGCTGCTGCGCGGGTCTGCGGGCAGGGTGGTTTTTCGCGCCGGCGCCGGCCGGATCCACATTCTCAGGGGCGACGGCGGATCCGGGCTTCCAGTGTGCGGCCGAGCCGGAAACCTGGCGTCAATCTAAACCGCCTTGGCCCTGGGTGCCCGTTCAGAGATCTCCAGGCCACCGAGGTTCTTGCCCCGCGCCGTGACCCGCGCGACGACAACGGTCGCGAATCCCTCCAACTCGCCGGAATCCGCGTCGGTGTGCGGATTATGTCTCGGAGATCTCGGCCGCTCCCAGAAACTGGGACAGGATCGCTGCCACCGCATCGGGCGCGTCGGCGTGCAGCCAATGGCCTGCGTCCTTGACCTTGACCACGCGGGCCTGGGGAAAGCTGGCGCGCAGCGCCTTCTGCCCCGCCTTGCTGAGGTAATCCGACCGCGCCCCCGCGATTTCGAGGACCGGCCCGTCGAAGGTCCCCTGCGGCAGGTCCTCCGGCCAGCCCACCAGGTCGGCCATCGCCGCGCGCAGCGCAGGCAGGTTCAGCCGCCATGCCGGCGGATCGGCCTTCAGATCCAGCGATTGCAGCAGAAAGGCGCGGGTGCCCGGCTCGTCTACCAGCGCGGCCAGAAGCCGGTCGGCGTCGCTGCGGCGTCTCAGATTGCGCAGGTCCAGGGATTCCATGGCGTCGATATGGTGGCTCTGGTCGTGGCGATAGGCGATGGGAGCGATGTCCATCACCGCCAGCTTGCGCACCATCTGCGGCCGCGTCAGCGCCAGCGCCATCGACGCCTTGCCGCCCATCGAATGACCGACCAGATCGGCGCGCCCGCCGAGAATTCCGATCAGCTCCGCCAGATCGCCTGCCATCGCCGCATAGCTGTGATCGGGATCTTGCGGGCTGTCGCCGTGATTGCGCAGGTCCGCCGTCACCACCCGTCGCGATTCGGCCAGCCGCCGGGCCAGAGCGCCCAGATTGCGGCCCTGACCAAACAGGCCGTGAACCAGAAGGATGGGAAGCCCGCCTTCGGGCCCGATCGAGACGTGATTCAGCTTCATGTCGGCAGCCTACGGCGTCTGGCGCCCGCCCGCCATCCCGCGTAGCCTGTGGCCATGGCACGGGATGCGCAGAGTTTCGAAGAGATCGGCGACATGGCTGCAGAGGTTTCGCACATGATCGCGGCCCGGTTCGGTGGCGCCAGGCGGGGCGAACGGCCACCGCTGCGGATCATGCTGCGCCGCCGCGGCGGCGCCCTGCCGCGAAGGCTGCGCAAGGCCGGCGCCCGGCTGGCGCGCGCCGAAACGCTGGCGCGTCAGCCCAAGGTCGCCCGGCAGATGGATCTGGCCGGGCTCAGCCGCGACCGCGACTTGTTGATCGCCCACTTGCAGCCTCTGGGCCAGTTCAACCGTTGGCAGGGCCGCGCGATCAGCTTTGCGGCCTCGGTCGCCTTCGGACTGCTGGTTCTGGGCGCGGCGATCGTCTGGCTTCTGGTGTGGCGCGGCAGGCTTTAGCCTTGCACATCGTGCAACCCGGCTTGCAGGAACAGGGGGTTGTCAATGCTGCGCCGCAGCATGATCTTGGCTCCGACATGTGCGAGAGACAATGATGCCCGAGAACCGAGAATTCCGGAACGCGATTCTGGCGCTGGCCATCGGCGCCTTTGCCATCGGCACGTCCGAATTCGCCGCGATGGGGCTTTTGCCCTATTTCGCTGCCGATCTGGGCATTACCGACCCGCAGGCGGGCCATGTCATCAGCGCCTATGCGCTTGGCGTCGTGATCGGCGCGCCGCTGACCTCGATCATGGGCGCCAAACTGCCGCGCCGGCGCTATCTGGCGGCGCTGATCGCCTTTTACGGGATCATGAACCTTCTGGCCGCGGCACTGCCGGGGCTGGCGGCGCTGACCGTGATGCGGTTTCTGGCCGGTCTGCCGCATGGCGGATTCCTGGGCGTCGCGATGCTTTATGCCGCCGATGCCTTGCCGGCCGGACAACGCGCGCGAGGGGCTGCGCAGGTGTTGATGGGCCTGACGATCGCGAATATCTTTGGCGTTCCCCTGGCCGGCGCGATGGGGCAGGGGATCGGCTGGCGATGGGGTTTTGCGCTGCCGGGCCTGATCGCGCTGATCTCGGCCTGGGCGATCCTCAGACTGGCGCCGCGCGTCGGCGGCGATCCCGATGCCCGCCCGCTGGACGAATTGCAGGCCCTGCGCAATCCGCGCGTGCTGTGGACCCTCGCCGTGGGCGCGATCGGCTTTGGCGGGCTGTTTGCGGTCTATTCCTACCTGACGGCCGCGATCCTTGCCACCAGCGACGGTCCGGGCTGGGCCATCCCGCTGGCGCTGGCGGTCTTCGGCCTGGGCGGGACACTGGGCACGTGGTTCGCCGGGCGCGTGACCGAGCGGCTGGGCACGGCCCGCGCCGCCTATGTCAGCCTTGCCGCGATGGCGGTGACGCAGGGCTTCGCCGCGCTGGCCGTGGGAAACTGGGTGCTGATGGTCGTTTCCAGCTTTCTGCTGGCGGCGGGGGCGGGACTGGTGATCCCGCTGCAGACGCGGCTGATGGACGTGGCGGGCCGGGCGCAGAACATGGCCGCGGCGATGAACCACGCGGCGTTCAACGCCGCCAACGCGCTTGGGCCTTTCCTGGCCGGTCTGGCGCTGACCGCAGGATGGGGCTGGCGCGCGCCCGGTCTGGTGGGAATCGCGCTTACGGCTGCGGGTGCGGTGGTTCTGATGCTGGCTTTGCGACAGGACCGGGTCTCCGCGGCGGTGGCAGATTGCGCAGGATGACCTGCCGCGAGGTCGAGGCGAATTCGCGCCGCCAGGTCACGAACAGCACGACCGCCACGCCGGCCAGCAGCGCCCAGGGCCCGGCCAGCCAGCTCAGTGAGCCGAGGGCGAAATAGACGCTGCGCAGCCCGGCATTGAAGCTGCGGGCGGCGGTGATGTTCAGGTCCGCCGCCTGCATGGCGCGATCCCGCGCCGCCGGATCGGCCGGATCGTTGGGCACCGCTGCCATCATGATCGCGCAATAGCCGAACAGCCGGTGCGCCCAGACGAATTTCAGGAAGGCGTTGACGACGAAGAACATCGTCACCAGCAGCTTGACCTCCCACAGGATGGTCAGGCCGCGATCCAGATCGAATTCGCGGGCCAGACCGCGCAACGGGTCGGTATTGCCGATCAGCGCCAGGATTCCACCGGTCGCGATCATGCAGGCGGATGCGAAGAAGGCCGTGCCCTCGCGCAGGCTGGCCAGGATATTGCCGTCGAAGATGCGTGGTTCCCTGGTCAGGAAGTGCAGCATCCATTCGCGCCGGAACCGCGTCATCAGCACCGAGACCGAGGGCTTGCCGGCCGGCGGTCGCTCGGTCATCCAGCCGATGCCCCACCAGGCGGCGAACAGAGCCAGCACCGCCGCCAGATCGGCGGGATCGAAACGCGTGGCGAAGGTCATGTCGAACTGCATGAGCCTGGTTTAGGCTGCCGGGTCGCGCCTTGAAAGCCCTGTTCGCACGCCGCGCCGATGCGGTATCCGGCAGGTCGGCGCAGGCGGCGACAGCACCCGGCAAACGGCGGCGGGCGCGGGCCTTCACGATCGGTTGCGCCGGGTCTTGAAGGCTGCTTTCGGTTCCCTAGATCTATTCTGTCCGGCGGCCTTGAATGGCGCCGGCAGGACGCCCGCCCGGAAACCGGGGGGCCTTAGACCGCATCGCTTATGAAAGGATGTAACCCATGCGCAATTTTGATCTGACCCCGCTCTATCGTGCCTCGGTCGGCTTTGACCGTCTGGCGGACGTGATGGATCGAACCCTGTCCGCCGATGTCGCGGCCCCGACCTATCCGCCCTACAACATCGAGAAGACCGGCGAGGATGCCTATCGAATCTCGATCGCTGTGGCGGGTTTTGCCGCCGATGATCTGTCGGTCGAGGTTCGTGACGGCGCCGTGATCGTCTCGGCCCGGAAGGCCGAAGAGGATGACGGCCGGTCCTATCTGCACCGCGGCATCGCGACCCGCGCGTTCGAGCGCAAGTTCACCCTGGCCGATCACGTCCGTGTCGATGGCGCCAGCCATGCCGACGGAATGCTGCATATCGATTTGGTCCGGGAAGTGCCCGAGGCGCTGAAACCGCGCCGGATCGAGATCGCCAAATCGGCGCCCAAGGTCGAGAAGCTCGACGCCTGACCGCGCCGAACCCCGCAGCCTGTCTTTTCCCCGACAGGCCGTTCATGCCCGCCGCGCTCCGTCGGCGGGCATGATATCGGCGATGGGTGTCCGGCATCTTTGCTAAAGTGGCGGAAGCGGTGGGATTCGAACCCACGGTGCGGTTTCCCGCACGCTGGTTTTCAAGACCAGAGCCTTAAACCACTCGGCCACGCTTCCGATCCGCGCGGATTAGACTGCCGCGCGCGCGGGATCAACCGGCCTTAGCGGTTCAGCCGGACGACATTCGCCGCGCCGGAGATCTCGACCGCGCGGATCCGGGCAAGCTGGATGTTCGACAGCGCGAGTCCGGCGGTGATGGTGTCGGTCGCCGGAGCGGCCGCCATCGTCGCCTGCGCGCTGTCCGGAAGCGGAGGCACGCCCACGAGACGCAGGCGAAGAATGCCATCTTCGTCCGGCGCGGCTCGGCCCGAGGGCTGCGGACGGGCGGTGATCAGCGCGACCTGGGAATAGCCCTTGCTCGGCGCCATGCCGGTGACGACAAGCAGCCGCCCTTCGTTCAGGGGCTGCCAGCCCGCCGACAGGATCTGCGCAATGCCTGGCCGCTGATCGGCGTTCTGCCCGTATCCGCCCTCGGGAGCCAGCGTGGCGGCCTGGCGGCTGCCGCCGCCCGAAAACCAGCCGAAGGGGTTCAGCCCGCTGTCGCTGAAACGGCCGCCGCAGCCAGAAAGAAACAGGGCCGGGATCAGCAGCGTGGCGGACAATCTTGTCATGGCGGTCCCTCGGGCGATGTCACTTTGCCAAAATCCTAGGCGAAAGCAAACCGCGATGAAAGCCTCTTTGACCTTGCCGCCCGCGCGCGCTAACCCCGGCATTGCCAGCCGAAAGGATCGCATCATGGCCACCGCCGCCTTTGAAGAGATCGCCGAGACCTTCGACTTTCTCGACGATTGGGAAGATCGCTATCGCCATGTCATCGAATTGGGCAAGGCGATGCCGCCGATGGACCCGGCGCTGCAGGTGCCCGCGACCAAGGTCGAGGGCTGCGCCAGCCAGGTCTGGATCATGCCGATGATCGAGGGCGGACGCTTTGACTTTCAGGGCGACAGCGACGCGCTGATCGTGCGCGGGCTGATCGCAGTGCTGCACGCGCTTTATGCCGGGGTTCCGGTGAACGAGATCGACGCCATCGACGCGCAGGCCGAACTGGGCCGGCTGGGGCTGGACGAGCATCTGTCCTCGCAGCGCTCGAACGGATTGCGGGCGATGGTCGCGCGGATCAGGCAGCTTTCCGCCGCCGCAGCGTGATCCAGCCGCCGCCCAGAACGCGGGTGCTGTCGGGGGCATAGAAGACGCAGGCCTGTCCGGGGCTGACGCCCTCCTCGGCATCCAGCAATTCGACCTCGGCCCGGGTGGCGTCGCGCGGGCGCAGGATCGCCGGCCGCGGCGGCCGGGTCGACCGGATGCGCACCATGACCGGGATCTCGCCCGTGAAGGGCTGATCGCCCAGCCAGTTGACCTCGCTGACGGGCACGATGCGGGTGGCCAGCGCCGATTTCGGGCCGACAACGACACGCCGCGTCTCGGGCTCCAGCCGCACGACATAGAGTGGATCGTCCAGTCCACCGATGCCAAGGCCGCGCCTCTGGCCGATCGTGTAATGGATCACGCCGCGATGACGGCCGAGAACCGTGCCTTCCATGTCCACGATCTCGCCCGGATCGGCCGCGCCGGGGCGCAGCTTTTCGATGACCGCGGCATAGTCGCCGTTCGGAACGAAGCAGATGTCCTGCGAATCGGGCTTGTCCGCGACCGACAGCCCGAACCGGGCGGCCAGCGCGCGCGTTTCCGCCTTGCTTTCCAGATGGCCCAGCGGAAAACGAAGGAAATCAAGCTGCTCTTGCGTGGTCGAGAACAGGAAATAGCTTTGATCGCGGTTTATATCGGCGGCCATGTGCAGTTCGGCCCGGCCGGCGCCGTGCTTGCGCTGGATGTAGTGGCCGGTCGCCATGCAATCGGCGTCCAGATCGCGGGCGGTGTCCAGCAGATCGCGGAATTTCACCCGCTCGTTGCAGCGGATGCAGGGCACGGGCGTCGCGCCGCCCAGATAGGCGTCCGCGAATTCGTCGATGACCGATTCGCGGAACCTGTTCTCGTAGTCCAGCACGTAATGCGGAAAGCCCATCCGTTCCGCCACGCGGCGGGCATCGTGGATGTCCTGGCCCGCGCAGCACGCACCCTTCTTGGCCAGCGCCGCGCCGTGATCGTAAAGCTGCAGCGTCACGCCGATGACATCGTAGCCTTCGGATTTCAGCTTTGCCGCGACGACCGAACTGTCAACGCCGCCCGACATGGCCACGACCACCCGCGTCTGTGCGGCGGGCTTGGCGAAGCCAAGGCTGTTCAGGTCTGACGCCCGCGCAGGTGCGGGGGCAAGGTCGGTGGCGGTCATGGCATGATCCCGGATATCGGATTGCATCGAAATATAGGCAAATGCCCCGCATTCTCAAGGCGAACCCCGAGGAAATGCCGCCGCGGAATAACCGTGGCTTAAAATCTTTGGATCATGGTTGGCAGACGCGATTTAAGGACCGTGGAATGTTCGTGAAAAAGACCGAAGGCCCCCGCACCGTGACATTGCCGGATGGCGCCATCCTGACGGTGGCGGATCTGCCGCCGCCCGAAACCCGCTGGGTCGCCAGCCGCAAGGAAACCGTCGTTGCAGCCGTGCGCCATGGCCTGATCACGCGCGAGGATGCATTGCGCCGCTATGGCCTGTCCGAAGAAGAATTCGAGGCCTGGCGCAAGGCGGTTGAAACCCACGGCCGCGCCGCGCTGAAAGTCACTGCCTTGCAGCGCTTTAGACAACCTTAGGTTGCGTAATGCGTTTTTCTGGGTTTAAGTAACGGGATATTAACCTTGTCGCCGGATGGTCGGCCAGGGACCAAGAACAATCGGGGACAATTCAGGCCATGCGCATTCTACTGGTAGAGGACGATCCCAACACCGCGAAGGCGATCGAACTGATGCTGACGGCGGCCAGCTTCAACGTGTTCCGCACCGATATGGGTGAGGAAGGCATCGATCTGGCCAAGCTTTACGACTATGACCTGATCCTGCTGGATCTGGATCTGCCGGACATGCACGGGATGGAGGTTCTGCGTCATCTGCGGCTGGCGCGGATCGACACGCCGATCCTGATCCTGACCGGGTCCGACGACACCGAAAGCAAGCTGCGCGGCTTTGGCTTCGGCGCCGACGACTACATGACGAAGCCCTTCAACCGCGAGGAATTGCAGGCCCGTATCCAGGCGATCATCCGCCGCTCCAAGGGTCATAGCCAGGCGATCATCCAGACCGGCGAGATCGTGGTCAATCTGGACGCGCGCTCGGTCGAGGTCAGGGGCCGCTCGGTCAACCTGACCGGCAAGGAATACCAGATCCTCGAACTGCTGAGCCTGCGAAAGGGCACGACGCTGACCAAGGAAATGTTCCTGAACCATCTCTATGGCGGCATGGACGAGCCCGAACTGAAGATCATCGACGTCTTCATCTGCAAGTTGCGCAAGAAACTGTCCGAGGCACTGGGCGGCGAAAATCACATCGAGACGGTCTGGGGGCGCGGCTATGTGCTGCGCGATCCCGGTCCCGCCAACGAAGAGCGGCTGGCGATCGGCGCCTGAATGACGGATCAGCCAAGAGACAGCCGGGTCGCGGCGGCGGCCCGGCTGTCTCGTCTTCCTGCCGACGGCAGCGACGACCGCGGCTTTTAGCAGCCGCCCTGGCGTCGTATAGAAGGGGCGGACAGCACATTGATCCCCCTTCAGGCAGGTGCGATGCATGACGGAAGAAAGCGATTCCAAGCATGTCCGGACGCGATCGCCGCGAAGCCGGATCGTCGAACTTGACCAGCAGCAGGCGGCTGACGAGATCGCCGATCTCTCGGCTCGGATCGCGCGGGCGAACGAAGACTATCATACCAGGGATGCGCCGCGGATCTCCGACGCGGATTACGATTCGCTGAAACAGCGGCTGGCCGCGCTGGAACAGGCTTTTCCGGATCTCGCCCATCCTGACAGTCCGACCGGCAAGGTCGGCGCGAAACCGGCCGAGGGATTCGGCAAGGTTGTCCATGCCCAGCGGATGATGTCGCTGGCCAATGCCTTCTCAAGGGCCGAGGTCGCCGATTTCGTGGCCCGAATCCGCGGCTTTCTGAACCTGTCCGAGGAAGCGCCGCTGAAGATCGCCGCGGAACCCAAGATCGACGGATTGTCGCTGTCGCTGCGCTATGAAAGGGGCCGCCTGGTCCAGGCCGCCACGCGCGGCGACGGCGCCGTCGGCGAGAACGTCACCGCCAATGCCCGGACGATTTCGGACATTCCCACAATCCTGAAAGGCGCGCCCGAGATCCTGGAGGTCCGCGGCGAGGTCTACATGAGTCACGCGGATTTCGCCCGTCTGAACGCTCAGGACGGCGGCCGCGTCTTCGCCAATCCGCGCAATGCTGCTGCCGGCTCTTTGCGCCAGATCGATCCGGCTGTGACAGCGTCGCGACCGCTGCGCTACTTTGCCTATGGCTGGGGCGCGGTCTCGGCGCCTCTGGCCGACAGCCAGATGGATGCGGTGGGCCGGCTGGCGGGACTGGGCTTTCAGACCAACCCGCTGATGACGCTGTGCGACGATCTCGAGTCCATGATCGCCGTCTGGTCGCGGATCGAACAACAGCGCGCGACACTGGGATATGACATCGATGGGGTGGTCTACAAGGTGAACGACCTGGCCTATCAGGCCCGGCTGGGTTTTCGTTCGACCACGCCGCGATGGGCTCTGGCGCACAAATTCCCTGCCGAAACCGCCTGGACTCGCCTTGATCGCATCGAGATTCAGGTCGGCCGCACCGGCGCCCTGTCCCCCGTCGCGCGGCTCGAGCCGGTGACGGTCGGCGGGGTCGTCGTCTCGAACGCGACCCTGCACAACGAGGATTACATCGCCGGGCGCGACAGCAGCGGCGCGCCGATCCGCGAGGGGCGCGACATTCGCGAGGGCGATTGGGTCAAGGTCTATCGCGCGGGCGACGTGATTCCGAAGATCGCCGATGTGGATCTGTCGCGCCGGCCCAAGGGCAGCGCGCCCTATGAATTTCCGTCGCTTTGCCCGGAATGCGGATCGGATGCGATCCGCGAGCCGGGCGATTCGGTGCGCCGCTGCACGGGCGGACTGATCTGCCCGGCCCAGGCGGTCGAGAAGCTGAAACATTTCGTCGGCCGCGCCGCCTTCGACATCGACGGGCTGGGCGCCAAACAGATCGAGATGTTCTTCGCCGATGATGCCCTGCCGATCCGCGAACCCGCCGATATCTTTACCCTGGCCGCCCGCGACGCCCGGAACCTGTCGAAGCTGAAGAACCGCGAAGGGTTTGGCGACAGATCGGTCGAAAAGCTGTTCGCCGCTATCGAGGATCGTCGCGACATCGCATTGAAAAGGCTTATATTCGCTCTTGGCGTCCGGCATGTGGGCGAGGTCGCCTCGGCCACGCTTGCGCGCCATTTCGGCACCTGGGGCCGGCTGGTTTCGGCGATCGACGGCGCGGCGCAGGAACCCGCCTTCGCGGCCCCCGATGACAAGGCCCGCAAGGCGGCGATGGACCGCAGTCCCAACTGGGCAGAACTGACCGGCATCGACGGCATAGGGTCGGTTCTGGTGCAATCGCTGGTCACGACCTTCCGGCAGGACGCCGAACGCGCGAGCATCAACCGGTTGATCGCGCAACTGAAGGTGAAGCCCGACGATACGGAAGTCGACGAAGGCAGTCCGGTCAGCGGCAAGACCCTGGTCTTCACCGGCACGCTGGAACGGATGACACGCGCCGAGGCCAAGGCCCGGGCCGAGGCGATGGGCGCCAAGGTCGCAGGCTCGGTCAGCGCCAGGACCGATCTGCTGATTGCCGGTCCCGGTGCGGGCTCCAAGGCAACAAAAGCCGCCGAACTGGGCGTGAAGGTCATCGACGAGGATGAATGGCTGCGCATCGCGGGGGCGGGATGAGCCAGCCCGGGGGCCGCCCGCCGGCACTGTTTCCGCTGTTCGCGGCCATCGACACGTTGCCGGGCATCGGCCCGAAAGGCCGGGCGGGACTTGAACAGATGGGGATCGAGCGGCCGCGCGACCTGATCCTGACGTTGCCTCACAGCGGCGTCACCCGCCGCCGCATCGACCGGCTGGCGGATGCGCGCCCGCCCGAGATCGTCACCGTCACCGTGACGATCGGCCGCCACCACCCGCCCACCGTGCGCGGGCGCCCGTGGCGGGTTCATTGCAGTGACGGCGTGGGCGATCTGACGCTGGTCTTTTTCCATCCGCGACGCGAATGGATCGAAAGCCGGTTGCCGACCGGCGCGCGCCGCATGATCAGTGGCAAGCTGGAATTGTTCGACGGCCTGGCCCAGATGGTTCATCCCGACCACATTCTGACCGAGGATCATCCGCCGCCGCCCGACTTCGAGGCGGTCTATCCGCTGTCTGCCGGCCTGACCCAGAAGATGATGGCCAAAGCGGTCGAGGGCGCGATGATCCGCCTGCCGCAGCTTGAGGAATGGATCGATCCGCAGGTCCTGGCGCGGCGCGGCTGGCCCGGCTTATCAGAGGCGCTGAAACGGGCCCATGCGCCGGCGCATATGCGCGATCTGTCGCCCGACGATCCGGCGCGCGCGCGGCTGGCCTATGACGAATTCTTCGCCCATCAGATGACCCTGGCGCTGGTCCGGCGCGAAAAGCGGCGGCTGAAGGGCCGGGCCAGCGTGGGCGACGGTCGCCTGCGGGGCGCGGTGCTGGCCAACCTGCCCTGGCCGCCGACCGGTGCCCAGATCCGTGCCGTGGACGAGATTGCCGCAGACATGGCGTCGGACCGGCGCATGAACCGGCTGCTGCAGGGCGATGTCGGCGCAGGCAAGACGCTGGTCGCGATCCTGTCCGCCCTGATCGCGGTCGAGGCGGGCGGGCAGGCCGTGCTGATGGCCCCGACCGAGATTCTCGCCCGCCAGCACGCCCGCGCTCTGGAACCGCTGGCGCGCGCGGCCGGGGTGCGGCTGGCCGCCCTGACCGGCCGCGACAAGGGAGAATCGCGGGCGCAGTTGCTGGACGATCTGGGCCAGGGGCAGATCGACATTCTTGTAGGCACCCATGCGGTCTTTCAGAAGGATGTGCATTTTCACGACCTGCGGCTGGCCATCATCGACGAACAGCACCGTTTCGGCGTGGCCCAGAGATTGCAGCTTTCCGCCAAGGGCGAAGCGCCGCCCGACATGCTGATCATGACCGCAACACCGATTCCGCGTTCGCTGGCTTTGTCGCAATATGGCGATCTGGATCTGTCGGTGCTGGATGAAAAGCCGCCGGGACGCCAGCCGATCACGACCGTGATGATCGGTGACCAGCGGTTGGACGAGGTGACGGCACGCCTGCGAAAGGCTTTGGAACAGGGCGCGCGCGCCTATTGGGTCTGCCCGCTGGTGGATGAAAGCGAGGTCAGCGATCTGACGGCGGCCGAGGCGCGGTTTCAGTCGCTTCGAACGCAGTTCGGCGATCAGGTGCGGCTGGTCCACGGGCAGATGCCGGGCGATCAGCGCGATGCCGCGATGGCGGATTTCGCCGCCGGGCGGGCGCGGATCCTGGTCGCCACAACCGTGATCGAGGTCGGCGTGGATGTGCCGGAGGCCACGATCATGGTGATCGAGCGCGCCGAAAGCTTTGGACTGGCGCAACTGCACCAATTGCGCGGGCGCGTCGGGCGCGGGCAGGGGGCCTCGACCTGCCTGCTGATCTATCACGCGCCCCTGAACGAGACCGGCGCCCGGCGTCTGACCACCCTGCGCGATACCGAGGACGGATTCCGCATCGCCGAGGTGGATCTGGAAATGCGGGGCGCGGGCGATGTGATCGGCACCGCGCAATCCGGTCTGCCGCGTTTCCGCATTGCCGATCTGGAACATCAGGCCGGGTTGATGGCGGTGGCGCGACAGGATGCCCGGGCAACGCTTGAACGCGACCCCGGTCTCGACAGTCCGCGCGGCCGCGCGATCCGGATGCTGATGTGGCTGATGAGCCAGGAAGAATCGATCCGGCTGATC
>NZ_DHXG01000043.1:14524-14713 GCF_002413585.1 Paracoccus sp. UBA5162 | reverse complement strand
CCTGATCTTTCGGCGGCCTCTGCCGCGGCAGGCGCAGCGGCCGCCCGCCCGTGCCGGTCGGCCCACGCGCGAGACGGCGGCCCGGCGGCGTCCGGACCGCGGGCGCAAACGCAAAAGGCGCGGACCTGATGGCCCGCGCCCTGACATGCCGGATCGGGCGAAGACCCGATCAGCGCTTCGAGAACTGGA
>NZ_DHXG01000043.1:0-14220 GCF_002413585.1 Paracoccus sp. UBA5162 | reverse complement strand
AGCGCTTCGAGAACTGGAAGCTGCGGCGGGCTTTCGCACGACCGTATTTCTTGCGCTCGACCACCCGGCTGTCGCGGGTCAGGAAACCGGCCGCCTTCAGCGCCGCGCGCAGGCCGGGCTGGTGCAGTTGCAGCGCCTGGCTGATGCCGTGCTTGACCGCGCCGGCCTGGCCGGACAGGCCGCCGCCCTTCACCGTCGCCTGCACGTCATACTGACCGGCGACGCCGGCCACGTCGAAGGGCTGCTTCAGGATCATCTGCAGCACCGGACGGGCGAAGTAGTCGTTGATGTCCTTGCCGTTCACGGTGACCTTGCCCGAACCGGGCTTTACCCAGACGCGGGCGACCGCATCCTTGCGCTTGCCGGTCGCATAGGCGCGGCCCAGCGAATCGCGCTGCGGCTCGCGCGTGGGGGCGGGCTCGGCCACGGCCAGATCGCCGTCCGAGACGGCCGACTTCAGATCGTCGAGGGTCTTGATGTCTTCAGCCATGATCAGGCACTCCGGGTGTTCTTGGCGTTCAGGACCTTGACGTCCAGAACCTCGGGTTGCTGCGCCTCGTGCGGGTGCTCGGTCCCGGCATAGACGCGCAGATGGGTCATCTGCTGCTTGCCCAGCTTGTTGCGGCTGATCATGCGCTCGACGGCCTTGGTCACGACACGCTCGGGATGGGCGCCTTCCAGGATCTGGCGCGCGGTGCGGTGCTTGATGCCGCCCGGATGGCCGGTATGCCAGAAATATTTCTTGTCGTCGCGCTTGTTGCCGGTCATCTGCACCTTGTCGGCATTGATGACGATCACGTTGTCGCCCATGTCCATGTGCGGGGTGAAGGTCGGCTTGTGCTTGCCACGCAGGCGGGTGGCGATGATCGAGGCGAGACGGCCCAGAACGACGCCCTCGGCGTCGATCAGGATCCACTTCTTCTCGATCTCCGCCGGTTTAGCGGTATAGGTCTTCATCTTGGATCGCCCCTTGCGGGTTGTGGAATTCGGATGCGGGCTTGTCCGCGATTCGCGCCAGGAAATCAAGATCCCCTCGCGACGTTTATCGACGCGATATCAATGGCTTGCGATATAGGTATCAAAATACCTCAACAAGGCCGCCTGAAAACCGGGCCGAAAATGACAAGACCGCCTCATCGGGCGCCCCTCGCGGTTGGGCCTCAGCGCCGTGGCGGGATCGAATAGGTCATCGAACAGCGCGCGACCGGCGCGCTGTCGCCGTCCGAAAAGATCAGCGCCTCGGCCACGGCCAGAACGCGACCCAGTTTCAGCACCCGCGCCTCGGCCAGCAGGTCGCGATCGCAAAGCGGCTTGCGCATGAAATCGACCGAGGCATTGGTCGTGACCGCCAGCGCCACCGGCCCGATCCGCGACAGGATCGCGCAATAGATGGCCAGATCGGCCAGCGCAAAGATCGAGGGACCGCTGATCGTGCCTCCGGGGCGCAGGTGGCTGTCATCCACGCGCAGCCGCGTGACCAGAATCGCCGTCTCGACCCGTTCGACACGGAACGTGCCTGCCACCTGCGGAAAGTCCCGCGCCAGAAACGCGTTCAGCGCCGCCGCATCCATCGCCAGATCCATGCTTTCCCCCTGCCCCGTCCGGGCCTAGGCTTTCGCCAAAAGCAGGAGAGATCAAGATGCCCGACCTCGTGAAACGGCAGGACAGCGGCCATGTCGCGCGGCTGACCCTGAACGACCCGGCCAATGTCAACGCCCTCTCGCTCGAGATGATCGAGACGCTGATCGCGGCCTTCCGCGACATCCAGGCCGATGGGCGGATCCGCGCGGTGATCGTCGCGGCCGAGGGCAAGGCGTTCTCGGCCGGTCACGATCTGCGCCAGATGCAGCAGGCGCGGGCCGATGATGATGCCGGCCGCGCCGCCTATGAACGGCTTTTCGCGCGTTGCGCCGCCCTGATGCAGATGATCCCGGCCCTGCCCCAGCCGGTCATTGCCCAGGTCCAGGGCGTCGCCACCGCCGCCGGCTGCCAGCTTGTCGCCTCCTGCGATCTCGCGATCGCGGCGCAGGGGGCGCGTTTCGGCGTCAATGGCGTGAATATCGGCCTGTTCTGTTCCACGCCGATGGTGGCGCTTTGCCGTGCGGTGCCGCCCAGGGCCGCCTTCGAGATGCTGACCACGGGTGCGTTCATCACCGCCGAGCGCGCGCGGGATCTGGGCCTGGTGAACCGGGTGGTTCCGCCCGAGGCGCTGGCCGAGACCGCCGATGACATGGCCCGGACCATCGCCGCGAAACTGCCCGCCGCCGTGCGGATGGGCAAACGTGCCTTCCACGAACAGCTTCGCCTCGGGCTGGACGCGGCCTATGACAGCGCCGGCGCCACGATGTGCGCGAACATGATGCTGCCCGAAACCGACGAGGGCATCACGGCTTTCCTGGAAAAGCGGCCGCCGGACTGGGCCTGATCCGCGCCGAAACAGGCCCCCGAACGCGCGGCCCTGGCAGGCTGTGCACGCCCTGTGCACAGCCTGTGTCGCCCCGGTGCACGGGCTGTGCGGCCAAAAACCCTGCAATTGCAGGGTCTTTCCGCCCGGGCCGCAAGACGGCTGTTGCGCGCACCGCATCTGCAACGCCCGCCGCCATCGCGCGGATCGTCGGGGCTGTGTCAGCGCGCCGTCAGTGCCTGGACCAGCGCGGTGAAATGCTCGCCGCGTTTCTCGAAATTCGGATATTGGTCAAAGCTGGCCGCCGCGGGCGCCAGCAGCACCGTTTCGCCGGGCTGAGCCTCGGCCGCCGCACGGGCCACCGCCTGCTCCATCGTCTCGGCGATCTCGCAAGGGGTCTGGCCGATCTCCAGCGCGAAGTCGCGGGCCGAATGACCGATCAGATAGGCTTTCGCGACCCGGTCCAGATGCGGCACCAACCCCGCGATTCCGCCGTCCTTGCCCAGCCCGCCCGCGATCCAGCGGATTTTATCGAAGGCTTGCAAGGCTTTGGCGGCGGCATCGACATTGGTGGCCTTGGAATCGTTGACGAAACGCACCCCGCCGATTTCCGCGACCAGCTGGCTGCGATGCGGCAGGCCGGCGAAGCTGTTCAGGGCCGCCTCGATATCGCGCGGCGCCAGCCCCACCGCGCGGCAGGCGGCATAGGCCGCGCAGGCATTCTGATGATTATGCGCGCCAGGCAGCCCCTTGATCGCCCGCAGGTCGATCGAGCCTGCCTGACGCCCCTTGCGGTATTCCGCCAGAAAGCCCTTGCGCGCGAAGACAGACCAGGCGGCGCGGTCCAGCTTCTGCCCGGCCGAGATCCGGATCACCCGGTCATCGGCCGGGCCCACCTGCATCTGATCGGCCAGATAAAGTCCCTCGATCTCGTCCACGCCGATCACCGCACGATCCGGCCCGCCTTCCGCAAACAGCCGCCGCTTGGCCGCGAAATAGCCGCCCGGACCGCCGTGACGGTCCAGATGATCGGGCGACAGGTTGGTGAAAACCGCGATATCCGGGGTCAGCGCGCGGGCCAGGTCGGTCTGATAGCTGGACAATTCCAGCACCACCACCTCGCCATCCGTCGCCGGCGCCAGAGACAGGACGCCGGTGCCGATATTGCCGCCCATCTGGGTCGGCCGGCCGCATTCTTGCAAGATATGGTGAATCAGCGCGGTGGTGGTGGACTTGCCGTTCGATCCGGTCACCGCGATCACGCGCGGCGCCCGGTCGAACCCGTCCCAGTCGGCGGTGGCAAAGCTGCGAAAGAACAGCCCGATATCGTTGTCGACCGGCACCCCAAGGGCATAGGCCCGCGCGATTGCCGGATGCGGTTTGGGATACAGATGCGGAATCCCGGGCGAGGTGATCAGGGCGGTGACGCCGGACCATGCGTCATCGCGTGCCAGATCGATGATGCGCAGCCCCTCGGCCTCGGCCGCCGCGCGGGTATCGGCCCCGTCGTCCCAGGCGATGACCTGCGCGCCGCCAGCGACAAGCGCCGTCGCCGTGGCCCTGCCCGACCGGCCGAGGCCGAGGATCGCGATCGTCTGGTTTTCGACACCCTGTACCGGGATCATCCGTCACACCTGAAGTTCAAGCCGGGGGCTGTCTGCCCCCGGACCCCCGAGGATATTTGCACCAAGGCAAAGCCTAGCGCAATTTCAGCGTCGCCAGCCCGATCAGCGCAAGGACCAGCGCGATGATCCAGAAGCGGATCACGATCTGCGGTTCCTTCCAGCCCAGCTTTTCGAAATGGTGGTGAATCGGGGCCATCAGGAAGACGCGCTTGCCGGTGCGCTTGAAGTAGAGCACCTGGATGATGACGCTGAGCGCCTCGACCACGAAAAGGCCGCCGACGACGGCCAGCACGATCTCGTGCTTGGTCACCACCGCGATGGCGCCAAGCGCGCCGCCAAGGGCGAGACTGCCGGTATCGCCCATGAAGACCGCCGCCGGAGGCGCGTTATACCACAGAAAGCCCAGGCCTCCGCCGATCAGGGCGGCGACGAAGATCAGGATCTCGCCCGACCCCGGCACGTGGTAGACGCCCAGATATTCGGTAAAGTCGGCCCGGCCGACCGTATAGGCGATGACGCCCAGCGTGCCGGCGGCGATCATCACCGGCATGATTGCCAGTCCGTCCAGACCGTCGGTCAGGTTCACTGCATTGGCCGCGCCCACGATGACCAGCATGCCGAAGGGGATGAAAAACACGCCCAGATTGATCAGCGTGTCCTTGAAGACCGGCAGCGCCAATTGTCCGCTCAGACCTGCCGGATGCAGCCACATCGCCCAGGCCGAGGCGACGAAGGCAAGCGCCAGCCCGAGCGCGATCCGTACCCGTCCCGGCACGCCCTTGGTGTTCATCTTGCTGATCTTGGAATAATCGTCGGCGAAACCGATCACCGCGTAGCCCGCCGTCACCGTCAGCACGATCCAGACATAGCCGTTGTCCAGCCGCGCCCATAGCAGCGTGGACACGAACAGCGCCGACAGGATCAGCAGCCCGCCCATCGTCGGCGTCCCCGCCTTGATCAGATGGGTCTCGGGGCCATCGTCGCGAATCGGCTGGCCCTTCTTCTGGGTGCGGCGCAGGTAGTTGATCAGCGGCGGCCCGAAGATGAAACCGAAGATAAGCGCGGTAAAGAAAGCCGCGCCGGCGCGAAAGGTGATGTAGCGGAAAAGGTTGAAGAGGTCGCCGCCCTCGGACAGGCTGCTCAGCCAGTAGAGCATCGGGTCATCCCTTCATCTTGTTGCGCAGCGCCTCGACCACGGCCGAAATCCTGGAGGATTTCGACCCCTTGACCAGCACCACATCGCCCGGCGCGACCAGATCGTCCACCCGCGCGGCCAGTTCTGCGGCGCTTTCGGTCCAGATGCCCTGCCTGGCACCGGACAGTGCCTCGTGCAGATGCCGCATCCGGGGGCCGGCGCAATGGACCAGATCGATCGCCTGCATCGCCGGGTCGACGGCCACAGCGCGATGCAGCGCCACCTCGTCGTTGCCCAGTTCCAGCATGTCGCCCAGAATCGCGATCCGACGGCGGCCCGGAAGGCCGGCCAGCATCGCCAGGCCGGCCGCCAGCGAGGCCGGATTGGCATTGAAGGCATCGTCGATGAGTTCGAACCCGCACAGTTGTTCGACCGCGCCGCGGCCCTTCGGCGTCTGCCAGTCCGACAGATGCGCGGCGGCGTCATGCAGTTCGGCCCCGGCCGCCGCCAGGGCGGCCAGAACGCCGACCGCGTTCAGCGCGAAATGAGTTCCGGTCGTGTTCAGCGTGAAATCGACCGTCTCGCCCGAAATCCGGGCGCGGCACCGCAGGCGCCCGTTGACCGGTTCGGCCCCGACCAGCCGCGCCATCGCCTTGTGTCCGAAGCCCACGACGATCGCGCCCGCCGCATCCGCGCAGGCGCGCAGGATTGGCGTCACCTCCAGATCCTCGGGGATGATCGCGGTTCCCGCATTCTGCAATCCCTCGAAGATCGCGCCCTTCTCGCGGGCGATCCCCTCGATCGCGCCGAAGGCCTCCAGATGCGCCGCCGCGACGGTGGTGATCAGCGCCACATGCGGACGGGCCAGTCGCGACAGCGGCGCGATCTCGCCGGGATGGTTCATGCCGATCTCGAGGATGGCGAAATCCGTGGTGGGAGGCATCCGTGCCAGCGTCAGCGGCACCCCCCAGTGGTTGTTGTAGCTGGCCTCGGCCGCGTGGATGCGCCCCTGCCCGCTCAGGGCTGCCCGCGCCATCTCCTTGGTCGAGGTCTTGCCGACCGAGCCGGTGATCGCAACCACCTTGCCGACCATCCGCGCCCGGCCGGCCCGGCCCAGATCCCCGAGGCCGCGCAGAACGTCGGGCACGACCAGCAGCGGCGCCCCGGCGGCGACGCCTTCGGGAATACGGCTGACCATGGCGGCTGCCGCACCCTGTTGCAGCGCGCGCTGCACGAATTCATGGCCGTCGCGCGTATCCTTCAGCGCGATGAACAGATCCCCGGGCGCCATATTGCGCGTGTCGATGGACACGCCCGAAGCAGTCCAATTCCCCTGCGCTCGCCCTCCGGTGGCGGCGGCGGCGTCCTGCGCGTTCCAAAGGCTCATATGCGGCCATCCAGCGCGGCGACCGCGACCGAGGCCTGTTCGGCATCGTCGAACGGATAGACATCCTGCCCGACGATCTGGCCGGTCTCGTGTCCCTTGCCCGCGATCAGCAAGGCATCGCCCGGTTGCAAGGCATCGACGCCGCGCAGGATCGCCTCGGCCCGGTCGGCGACCTCGGTCGCCTCGGGGCCCGCACCCTGCAGGATGGCATGGCGGATGGCGGCGGGATCCTCGGTCCGCGGATTGTCATCCGTCACGATGACCACGTCGGCATGGTCTCGGGCAGCCTCACCCATCAGTGGGCGCTTGGCGCGGTCGCGGTCGCCGCCGGCGCCGATGACAACAACGATCCGGCCCATCACATGCGGGCGCAGCGATTGCAGGGCCGCGATCACCGCGCCGGGCTTGTGGGCGTAATCGACAAAGACCGCGGCACCGTTCTCGCGCTGCGCCACGAGTTGCATTCGACCGCGTACGGTGCGCAGATCGGGCAGAACGCGCATGATATCCCCGGCCGCATCGCCCGAGGCCATGGCCAGCGCCATCGCCGCCAACACGTTTTCCGCCTGAAAACCGCCGATCAGCGGCAGGCGCACCATCTGCGGCTGCCCCATGACCGAAAAGCGCAGATCCTGCCCGGTCGCGTTAAAACGCTGCCCCAGAATTCGCAGCATCGCGTCCTCGCCCGTGCCGATGCTGGTCAGGGCCAGGCCACGATCCGTTGCGATTTCGGCCATCTGGCGGCCGCGCTGGCTATCGACATTGACGACAGCAGCTTCGCCTTCTTCCAGAATATGATTGAACAGCAATGCCTTGGCGGCGAAATAGTCGTCAAAGCTGGCATGGTAATCCAGATGATCCTGGCTGAAATTGGTGAATGCGCCCGCCTCGATTCGCACACCGTCCAGACGCCGCTGGTCCAGTCCGTGGCTGGATGCCTCCATCGCCGCATGGCTCACGCCGGCCTGGGCGGCCTCGGACAGGATGCGGTGCAGGGTCAGCGGATCGGGCGTCGTGTGCTTCAACGCAGCCTCGAAATCGCCCTGAACGCCCATCGTGCCAAGGCTGATCGCACTGTGGCCCAGCGACTGCCAGATCTGGCGGGTGAAACTGGCGACCGAGGTCTTGCCGGATGTGCCGGTGACGGCCACCACATGACGCGGCTGCGTCTCGAACCACAGGGCCGCGGCTCCGGCAAGGGCCGCGCGCGGATCCTGGGCGATGATCAGCGCGCCATCCCAATCGGCCAGCGCCCCGGCCGCGATGTCCGCCCCGGCGCGGTCGGTCAGCACCGCCGCCGCCTCCATGCGCAGGGCGTAGCGAATGAATTCCGCCCCATGCATCGCCGATCCCGGCAGGGCGGCGAACAGATGGCCCGGCCTGACCGTCCGGCTATCCAGCGAAAGTCCGGTGATCGCGGGATCCAGCCCATCCCTGGCCCGCAGGCCCAGTTGCGCCAGCGTCTTTCTGCCCTGCCCCACGATCTCACCCGTCATTTGTTCGCGACGAGCTTTATCCCATCGTCCGCAGCCGATTCAACACGCGGCTGGTAGCGGGCGGCAAAGACCGGCAGCTTTTCTTCGGTCCTGGGTTCCAGCCCCAGCAGCGGTCCCAGACGCCGAACCAGTTCTGCCGCCACCGGCACCGCGGTCGTTCCCGCGGTGCGGCTTTCGCCGCCGTAATTGGTGGTGATCGAGGGCTCGTCAAGCGTCACGACCAACACGTATTGCGGATCGCTGGTTGGAAAGATCGAAGCGAAGCTCGAGACCACCTTGTTTTTATAATAGCCGCCCGATGGACGCGGCTTGTCGGCGGTGCCGGTCTTGCCGCCGATCTCGTATCCCTCGACCTCGGCCCGGGTGGCGGTGCCGCGCACGACCACCTGACGCAGCATGGCGACGGCCTGTTGCGCGGCGCGGGTGGACAGCAGCCGTTCGCCCTCGGGGCGCTTGCGACCGCGGATCAGGGTCGGCGTGACCTTGATTCCGTCATTGCCGATCGTTGCATAGGCCGAGGCCAGATGCAGCGGACTGACGGCAATGCCTTGGCCATAGGCGACGGTCGCCGCCGTCACTGGCGGCCAGCGCGACGGCACCAGCGGCAGACCGGTTGGCGCTTCGACCAGTTCTATCGGCGACGGCTCGAACAGGCCAAGCCGTTTCAGAAATTCCCGCTGCCGATCCGGTCCCAGAAGCTGTGCGATCCGGATCGTGCCCACGTTCGAGGACTTCACGATGACACTCGTCACGCTGAGTTGCGGGCCATAATCGTCGAAATCGTTGATCCGATATTTCCCGAACCTCATCGGGGTGGTCGTATTGATGATCGAATTCGGGTTCACCAGCTTCAGATCCAGCGCCTGCGCGACCGGAAAGATCTTGAAGGTCGAGCCCAGCTCGTATTGCCCCTGAACGGCGCGATTGAACAGCGGGCTGTCCGACGGATCACCCTTCAGCAGCGGCCGTGGCCTGTTATTCGGGTCGAAATCGGGCAGGCTGGCCATGGCGACGATCTCGCCGGTCTTGACCTCCATCAGGATCGCGGCGGCGCCCTTGGCGCTCATCAGTTTCATCCCCGAGGCCAGAACCTCCTCCAGCGCCGTCTGCACGGTCAGGTCGATGGACAATTCCAGTGGCGCGCCCTCGTTCGATGGATCGCGCAGCCAGCCGTCGAACGCCTTCTCGACGCCCGCCACGCCCAGCACCTCGGCGCTGCTGACGCCCTCCTTGCCAAATCGCGATCCTCCCAGGATATGGCTGGCAATGTTTCCGTTGGGATAGATCCGCATCTCGCGCGGGCCGAACAGCAGTCCCGGTTCGCCCAGATCATGGACCGCCTGCATCTGTTCGGGACTGATCTTGCGCTTGATCCACAGGAATTTGCGTTTGCCGGTGAAATCCTTGGTCAATCGCGCAAGATCCAGATCGGGAAAGACCTTCGTCAGCCCCTGGGCCGCGCGGATCGGGTCGATCATGTCCTGCGGACGGGCATAAAGCGAATAGGTCAGCAGATTGGTGGCCAGAACCCGCCCGCGCCGATCGACGATGTCCGCACGCTGCGACATGATCTGCGAGGACATGACCTCGGCCCGTGGCTCGCTGGGCTGGCTGTTGGCCAGCGCCGCCATGCGCGCGCCGACGGTGCCAAAGGCCAGCACGAAACAGCCGGCCAGAAGGACCAGCCGTCCCTCGGCCCGCCTGCGGGCCTTGTCCTGGATCGCCTCGTGACGGCGGCGACGGTTCTCGGCCTCGATCTCGTCCGGGTTCTCGCCCCGCTCGCGGGCGCGAAGGATCCGGGCCAAAGGGCGCAGGGGGGTTCGGATCATGGCTTTTGCTCCTCGGAGGCGGGATCGACGTTCGGTTCTTCGACAGGCGCGGCGGGCTTGGGATAGTCGACATGACCCAATTCCACGACCTGCCCCATTTCCTGAGGCACCAGCAGCAGGCGCTCGAAATTCAGATCGACCAGCTGACGCAGCCTTTCGGGGCGATTCTGATAGGCCCATTCGGCGCGCAGGACGCCCAGATCCTCGCGCAGCCCGGCAATCTCGCGCCGGATTTTCCCCATATCGTCGATCGCGGCCTGGGTGCGATAGTTTTCGCGGTAGGCCCAGAAGGCCAGGGCCATGACGGTCAGCACGCAGGCAAGATAGGTCAGCGACCGCATCAGGCACCGCCTTTCGCGGGAAGTCGCGGCATCGCAAGCGCCCCTGCCCCGATCTCGCCCGCGGGCGCCTCGGTGCGGATGGCAACGCGCAACAGCGCCGAACGTGCGCGCGGATTGACCGCCATCTCGTCGGGGTCGGGTCCGATGGCGCGGCGGAACGGCAGCCGGAAGGCCGGAGGCGCCGTGTCGCTGACCGGCGCGTGTCGGCTGCCGCCGCCGGCGCTGTTCGACCGCGCCTGCATGAATCGCTTGACGATCCGGTCCTCCAGCGAATGAAAACTGACCACGGCCAGGTATCCTTCCGGTTTCAAAGCGCGCTCGGCCGCCGACAGGCCCTCGACCAGTTGCCGGAATTCGTCGTTCACCCAGATCCGGATCGCCTGAAAGCTTCGGGTGGCCGGGTGGCTCTGGCCCGGCTTGGCGCGCGGCAGGCAGGATGCGACGATTTCGGCCAGCTGCCCGGTGCGGCCAAGCGGACGCGAGGCGACGATGGCGCGCGCGATCCGGCGCGAGGCGCGCTCCTCGCCATAGTGGAACAGCACATCGGCGATCACGGCCTCGTCCGATTCGTTCAGAAGATCGGCGGCCGAGGGTCCGTCGCCGCCCATGCGCATGTCCAGCGGCCCGTCGCGCAGGAAGGAAAAACCGCGTTCGGGCTGATCCAGCTGCATCGAACTGACCCCGAGGTCCAGGACGACACCGTCCAGCGGCTCAGCGGCCAGGCGGTCCAGATCCGAAAAGGTGCCCTGAACCAGGCGCAGCCGGTCGCCGTATTGCCCGGCCCAGCCCTCGGCGATGCGAAAGACGGAAGGGTCGCGATCCACGCCGATCACCTCCTGCGCCCCGGCATCCAGCAGACCGCGCGCATAGCCGCCCGCGCCGAAGGTGCCGTCCAGCCACCGTCCGCCGACCGGCGCGACCGCCCGGATAAGTGGCTTCAGCAGGACCGGAACATGCGGCTGTCCCATCGGCTAGTCCTCCTCGCCGGTTTCCGACAGGAAGACGCGGGGATCGAATCCGCGGCCCTTCGAGGCGGCGAAATCCTCCAGTTCCTCGACATCCTTCGGCGGCGAATCGGGCAGATAGACCTTCATGTAGTCGCCATGCGAGGCGAAGGTGGTCTCGACCCCGTTGTCGAAACCCAGTTTCTCGCGCAGCTTCTGGGGCAGGACGAGGCGACCCTCTCGGTCGATCTCCAAATCCACCGACTGGCCGTTCATCAATTGCTCCAGCCAGCGGCGCTTGTTGCTGCCGCGGGTCAGTCTGTCGATCTGCTGGTCGATTTCTTCGATGGCTTCGATGGTGTAGAGTTCAAGCCAGTTCCACCAGTCCGGACCATAGACCGCGACCAGTTGGGTGCGGCCGGTATTGCTGGTGGCAAAGGAGGGGTCTCCGGCGTCGAACACCTTGCGAAAGCGCGCCGGGATGGACATCCGCCCCTTCCCGTCGATCCTGACGCTGTCGGTGCCTCTGAACTTGCGCGCCACCCGTGTCCCGCCTCACTGTCCGTCCGTGCCGTCCGCCCGACAGAGAAAGGGCGGATCGGGCTGCTGCCACTGCCCGATCCGCCGCCCTCGTTCCCATCGACTGGGCCCCTTTTCGGGGTTTCCCGCCCTGTCGCGCGCCACCTGGGGGAGGTGCTGCTCGCACGCGCGGACGGTCTTGTTTGGAAAACGGGTGCCTGTATGAAACCTGCTTCGCCTCGAGGGGTCTTGACGCCCCTTCACTGCCCGTCTTCGTGATCCTGTTGTGACATGGGAATTCATGGGAAGCAATGGAATTCTTCACCCCATGATTGCAGAAAATTGTCGACGGGACACAGCTATTCCAGCCTTTTGGCAAAGCCACGCTCCGATTCGCACTCCTTCTGGTAAGAAGCGGCGAAACCGGCACCATATCTAGCGATCGATGAGGTGTGGCGGAAAATCCCACATCAGGGCAAAAACCGCATCAAGCGGTTGCGCAAGGGCAGGATTGGCAGGGCCGATTCACGGAAAAGACCGCGGGAATCACGCCGAATCACGAATGCGGGAGGGGGAGATTCGGAGCGGTCCCATCCAGTCCCAGCCCCTTTCGCGGGGCGATCCCGGACATTCCCAGGGGCCGCCCTTTCAGGCTGTTCCGGCCTGAACCAGCCGGTCGGCCAGCCGGGCATAGGCATCAGAGACCGCACCCTCGCCCAATGCGATGGGCCGGCCCGAATCGCTCGCCAGACGAACCTCCAGTTCCAGCGGAATCTCTCCCAGAAAGGGCAGGCCCAGCATCTCGGCCTCGCGGGCCACGCCGCCATGGCCGAAAAGATGCGCCTCGTGGCCGCAATTGGGACAGATATAGGTGGACATGTTCTCGATCAGGCCCAGGATCGGCGCCTTGAGCTTGTTGAACATGTCGATGGCGCGACGCGCATCCAGCAAGGCCACGTCCTGCGGCGTCGAGACGATGATCGCCCCGCTGACCGAGGCTTTCTGACACAGGCTCAACTGCACGTCGCCTGTGCCGGGCGGCAGGTCGATCAGCAGCACGTCCAGTTCGCCCCAGTTCACCTGTTGCAACATCTGCTGCATCGCGCCCATCAGCATCGGGCCGCGCCAGACGACCGCCTCGCCCTCGCGCAGCATCAGGCCGATGGACATCACCGTGACCCCATGCGCGCGCAAGGGCTCGATCCGTTGCCCATCGGGGCTGGCGGGCCGGCCTGACACGCCCATCATGCGCGGCTGCGAGGGCCCATAGATGTCGGCATCCAGCAACCCGACCTTGCGGCCCGCGCGCGCCAGGGCCACGGCCAGATTGGCCGAGACCGTCGATTTGCCGACACCGCCCTTGCCCGATCCGATGGCGACGATGTGCTTGACGCCCGCGATCGGCTGCGGCCCCGCCTGTGCGGTGGGGTGGCGTCCGACCTGCAAGGATGGCGGCGCGTCCTGTCCGCCGCCGGAACTGCGTGCCGGCTGCCCTTTCGACGCCGCGGCGGTCATCACGATCTGCGCCTTCGCGACGCCATCCAACGCCTCCAGCCGCCGGCGCGCCTCGGCCTCGACCGGGGCCAGCGCCCGTGCGGCCTCGGCATCCGCCACCTCGAGGACGAATCTCACGGTATCGCGCTCGACAGCAAAGGCGCGGATCAGGTCCGCCTGGCCCAGCGTGCGGCCGTCTGGAAGGGCTATGTCAGCGATTGCCGCTAGGGCAACTTCGCGATCTGTCGGCATGGCGAAAGGCTCTTGCTCTGGGTTTTCCGGGACCATGAAGCATCGCCGACACCGGGGCAAGCACCCCCGCGACAATCTGTCCGCAGAACCTGCAACCCACCAAGGAATGGACCTTTTTGCCGATGCAGCGTTATCGCAAACGTCAACTTGAGATCGAATTTTCTGCTTCTTCATGGCGTTAATAATCATGAATAAATTGGCCGAGCCTTGCGGTCGCTGCATGGCAGCATTTGAAAACCGTCCATTGTGCATCCGCAGCATAGGGGCCATCTTTGGGTCATCGAAAGCACCGGACCATCCGGGTCGGGTGCAAGCCGCGAGAGATGTGAAAGGAAAATATCATGGCTGTTATCGCTCAGGCTCAGAACGTTGCCGAAACCGGCCTGCGGACCCGCCTGCTGAATGCGGTTCAGCGGATGCAGGAAAACCGCGCCCGTCGCGCCGTCTATCGGCAGACCGTTCGCGAACTGAACGCCCTGACGGCGCGTGACCTCGACGACCTCGGGATCAACCGGTCGATGATCACCCGCCTGGCCCACGAAGCGGCCTGGGGCGAAGCGAAGTAAGGAATTCGAACTCCCGGCCCTCTCCTCCTCCCTGGGTCGGGATCAGCGGCGACCTCCTCTCCTCCTCCCCGGAGGTCGCCGCCAAAGAACATAGCCACGTCGATCGTGGCGACCGCACACGGCAGCCCATTCCTCCTCCCACGGCTGCCGTCCGCGGCGAAGGCCCGCTCCTCCCTGGCCCGCGCCGCACCCCATAGCCGCCTTGTTCTGCGGCAAACCGATGCGACG
>NZ_DHXG01000085.1:0-2784 GCF_002413585.1 Paracoccus sp. UBA5162 | reverse complement strand
CCCGGCATGCTGGCCGCCCGGCCGGTGCAGCCGACCGCCAGCCCATGATAGCCGCACACCAGATCGCCGCCACGCACGAAACCCAGCGAAAGCGGCGCGCCGCGGTGCGGGCAGAAATCCTCCAGCGCCGAAACGCGACCGTCGGCACCGCGATAGAATACCATGGGTTCGCCGCAAATCTTGCGCGCGAAGGGCTTGTCGGTCAGCTCATCGGGGGTGCAGGCGACATACCAGGCGTTGCGGGGCCACGGCTTGGCGTCGGAAGTCGGTTTCATCGCATCTCTCCATTCGCCCCGCTTCTCGGACGAGGCAGAAAGGATTTTACCCCCAAGTCACCCCATAGGCATCAGCAATATGATCTATATAGACTATAAGCGATGGAAATAGATTCGCTGGACCTCAACCTGCTGCGCGTTCTGGAGGCGCTGTTCGCGGCGCGCAGCGTATCGGGCGCGGCGCAGGCGCTGGGCGTCACTCAGCCGAGCGTCAGCCTGTCGCTGCGCCGGCTGCGCGCTCATTTCGACGATGCGCTGTTCGTCCGGCAGGGCGGGGCCATGGTGCCGACACGCGTCGCCGAAGGATTGCGCGAACCCGTGCTGAAAGTCATGGCGACGGTCCGTTCGGAAATCGTGACCGCTGCGCCCTTCGATCCGATGCAGTCGGAACGACGCTTCACCCTCAGCCTGTCGGACCTGGGCGAATTGACCTTCCTGCCCACCCTCATGGCCAGCCTGCGTCGATGCGCGCCGGGCGTCACGCTACGATCCGTCACCGCCTCGCTGCCCGAAATGCGGCATGGGCTGGCGGACGGATCGATCGACCTGGCGCTGGGCTTCTTCCTGGGGCTGGAAGGGCAGAATCTCTTCACCCAGAGGCTGTTCGAACAGGGATTCGCCTGCATCGCGCGCGCCGGCTGGGGCGATGGCGGAGCGGGGATGAGCCTGGAGGCCTTCCTGGCCGCCGACCATGTGGTGGTGGAACAGCCCGGCCGCAGCCAGCAATTGCTGGAGGAGCGGCTGCGCGACCTTGGCCTGCAGCGACGCATCCTGCTGCGTTCGCCCCATTTCATGAGCGTCCCGCTGCTGGTCGCCCAATCGGAGATGATCGCCACCGTGCCGCTTGGCGTCGGCCGCATCTATGCACGCATGGCGGGGCTCGATCTGCTGCCCCTGCCCTTCGACGCGCCATCCGTGCCATTGCAGCAGCTCTGGCATCGCCGGTCGCATCATGATCCGGGGTCGGTGTGGCTGCGGCGGTTGATCGCCGAGCTGTTCCTGGGGCAGGATCCGACGCAATCGCGCGGCGACGAAAGCTGACGCCCGCGCGCGCCTCCGCCTGCTCCTGTCAGAGGTCGATCAGGGCGTCATCGGTGCGGAAACGCTCCTGCGCGGCCAGGCGAACGCCGGCATTGGGCGCGCCATAGCCCTGATAGCGCTGGCGCTCGACGAATTCGAAGAAGAAGCGTTTGCGAAAGGCGCGGCTGTAAAGCTGGCGATAGTCGCCCTGCTCGTCGCGGTCATAGAGCATGTGCGCATCGGCGAGGCGCGCGGTGTCTTCAGCGCTGAGGCCGAACCGCGCGGCCAGATCGGCATAATAATTGCCGTTGATGGCCAGCAGGTCCGCGCCCGATTGCCGCAGCGCTTTCGCCCGGTCCATCAGGTCGGGCGCGGCGAGCGCGACATGCTGATAGCCGCCGCCGAAATTATGTTCGACGAAGCGCGACGACAGCGTGCCTGCGGCATCGGACGCGTTGAGCGTCAGGCGCAGCGCGCCGTCGGGCGACTGCAGCGGCTGGCTCAGCACCAGGCCCGACGGATCGATGACGTCCGCCTGCGCGCTTTGCTGCAGCCCGAACAGCGATCGCCAGTAGAGCTGCCAGGACAGATATTCCTCGATGCGCACGACGGCGGCGAGATGATCGATGGTCAGCGGCCGCGGGTCGGGCGCTTCGCCGGTCGGCGCGAATTCATCCGCCCACATGGCGGCGACATCGCTTTCCCCCACCAGATAGACCAGGCTGCCGCCAATGCCGCGCAGCGCGGGCACCGCCAGATTGCCGGGCGCTTCCTCATCGCCGACCTGGCTGATGCCCAGATGCGCGGCGCGCGCCGCCACCGCATCGCGATCGGCGACAACCAGGCCGAGCGCGCAGATGGACGGACCGTGCGTCAGCTGGAAGCTATGGCCAAAGCCCGCCGGTTCGGCATTGATGACCAGATTGACCGATCCGGCCTGCCAGCGCGTCACCGCCTTGCTGCGATGTCGCCCGGTGCGCGCGAAGCCGAGCGAACGGAACATCGCTTCCAACGCGCTCTCGTCATCCGGCGACACCGCGAATTCGACAAATTCCGGCCGCATCTGCGCGGGCGGCGGCGGCACGACGGAGGGGCGGCCGAGCAGGCGCCCGGCGGCATCCTCGACATGGCGCAGCGACCGCAGGCCATCGGCGGCGATCAGATCGGCCGACCAGCCGCGAAAGCGATCGTTGAAGATTTCCAGCGACAGCGGCCCGGCATAGCCGGTCTTGCGGATCTCGGCGACATAATCGTCCACCGGCAGCCCGCCTTGGCCCGGGAAATTGCGGTAATGGCGGCTCCAATAAAGCAGGTCCATGTCGAGCCGAGGCGCGTCGGCCAGCTGCACGAAGGCGATCTTGTCGCCGGGAATGGCGCGGATGCTGTCGCTGGGGATGCCGCGCGACAGCGAATGGAAGCTGTCGAGAATGATGCCGATCGCGGGATGATCCACCTGCTCCACGATCGACCAGGCGTCGCGATGGTCGAA
>NZ_DHXG01000084.1:0-33202 GCF_002413585.1 Paracoccus sp. UBA5162 | reverse complement strand
CTGGTCAATTCCGCCGGTCACGGTCCGAAGGGTCCCGTGCTCGAGATCTCAGACGACGGCTGGCACGAGGGGATGGAGGTCTACCTGCTGAACGCGATCCGCCCCGCCCGGCTGGTGACGCCGATCATGCAAAAGCAGGGCGGCGGCGCGATCATCAACATCTCGACCTTCGCAGCCTTCGAACCCGATCCGCTATTTCCCACCTCGGGCGTGTTTCGCGCGGGCCTCGCTGCCTTTGCCAAGCTCTTTGCCGACCGATACGCGGCCGACAACATCCGCATGAACAACGTCCTGCCCGGCTTTATCGACAGCCTGCCCGAAACCGAGGACCGGCGCGTGCGCATTCCCATGGGCCGCTATGGCCGGGCCGCCGAAGTCTCGTCGCTGATCTCCTGGCTCGCCTCCGACGAGGGCAGCTACATGACCGGCCAGAACCTGCGCCTCGATGGCGGTCTGACCCGCGCTGTCTGAGGCTGCGTCCTCTCGGCCATTCTTCTCGGCGCAACCGTCCGATGTGGAACAAGGCTTAACCGTAATCGGATCGCACAATGTCCTTGCGGCGCGCGAAGACCATCAGCACGAATTGCAGGCCCAGCACGGCAAAGCCGACCGGCATCAACCCATAGGGTATCCACATGGGCGTGCCGAACGCGCTGCTGACGCGCTCGCCATAGGCGAAGGCGTCGCGCGCCATCAGCCAGCCTCGCCAGGCGATCGTGAACGAGAAACCCGCGCCCACGACCGCGATCACGACCCGCAGAAGGTGCTGCAACGCCGGATTGCCGCGTTCGGCCAGAAAGCCGATGCCGATCTGTTCGCCTCGTCGAAGCGTGTCGGCTGCGGTGACCAGCGCCAGATACACCATGAGAAACGAGTTGATCTCCATGCTCCAACTGGTGGCGCGGGCAAAGAAGTGCCGCGTCAGCGCGTCATAGCCGATGGTGATCATCATGAAGACCAGCACCAGCGCGCCGCCGGCCTGCAAGATCCAGGTCAGCCAACCCATCGCACGGTCGACGGCGCGCATCGGCGTTATGCTTCTTCGCCAAGGGCCAGCGCGATGGCACGCTGACCCACGTCAGGACCGACCTCGTCAAGCCAGACCTGACGCACGTCGACGTTGATCTTGTCGAATTCGGCGATCTCGTCGTCGGCCGGCTCGATGACTTCGATCCCGGCCTCCTTGAAGGCGGGCCAGTATTGATCGCGGAAATAATCCTCGTTCGCTGCGCGGGCGCTTTCCTGATCGAACCATTCGACCCCCTCCATGAAGGCGGCGCGGACATTCTCGGGCATCGCGTCCCAACGGCGCGTGGTCGTGAAGACGCCGATCGCAAAGCCTGTCACCGGCATCCGATAGGCATAATCCACCTGTTCCTGGATCGAGCGTCCGTTGATGGTCGAGATGTTGGCCACGGCCGCATCGACCGTCCCGCGTTCCAGCGCGAGATACAGTTCGGACGAGGGAATGCGCACCGGGGCGGCGCCGAAATGTTCCAACGCAGCCGAGGCCTCGAAGGACACGAGCCGGATCTTCTTGCCGTCGATCTGGGAGAGGTTGGTGATGGGCGCGCTTTCGATGCTCCAGATATATTCCGGTTCCATGATTCCACCGCCAAGCGACAGGCAGCGCAGCCCCTGTTTTTCCAGCTCTGCCGCGATCAGTTCGAACAGGGGCGCGCCGCGGCGCAACCGGTCGGGGTTCTCATAAAGGGGGCCGACCACGCCGGGCAGGCCCAGGACCCCAAGGATGGGCAGCGACCGCGTGACATAGGATGAGGTGTGAAACATGAAGTCGATCGTGCCAGCCCGCAGCGCCGGCAGTTGTTCATCCGCCGCGACCAGGCGGCCGCTGTCATAATAATCCAGCGCGACGACGCCTTCTCCCGCCTTGTTCACCCGGTCAACCAACCCCTGCGAACCATATGCCAGATCGGCATAGGATGGCGGCAGGTAGCTGACCCCGGTCAGCGTCTCGGCGGCAAAGGCCCGCCGCGGCAGCCCCGCAAGGGACAGCCCGCCAAGAGCGGCGGTGGCGCCAAGGATCTGTCTTCTGGTGGTCATGTCTTCTCCTCCCTCTTTTTGTCTATCGTCAGGCGGGGCTCAGGGCATCAGGCCCGGCAGCCACAGCGCCATTTCAGGCACCAGCACGAACATCGCCAGCACCAGGAATTGCAGGATCACGAAGGGCAGCACGCTGCGGATGATATCCTCGATGGCCAGGACCGGGGCGACGGCCTTCAGCGTATAGAGGTTCAGCCCCACGGGCGGCGTGATCACCGCCATCTCGAGATTCATGACCAGGATGATCCCGAACCACAGCGGATCATAGCCCAGGGCCGTGATCAGCGGCAGCAAGATCGGCGTCGTCACCACGATCAGCGAAACCGCGTCGATCAGCATGCCCAGGAACAACAGGGCGATCATCACCACCATCAGGATGGCGAAAGTCGGAAGCTGGGTCTGGGTCAGGGCCTGCGATACCGTATCGGGCAGCCGGATCAGGTTGAGGTAATCGCCAAAGATCCGCGCGCTGCCCATGATCAGCAGGATCGCCCCCGAGATCCGCGCGCTCGACGCGATGATCTGCCAGAAACGCATCCATGTCAGGCTGCGAAACACCAGCGCCGCCAGCGCCAGCGCGCCCAGGGCGCCAAAGGCGCCCGCCTCGCTTGGCGTGGCGACGCCGGAATAGATGACGCCCAGAACCAGAAGCACCAGCAAAGCCGCGTGCCACAAGCCGCCAAGCGAACGCAGGCGTGCCCCCCAGTGCGTGGCTTCGGTTTCCCGCGGCGCCTCGGACGGATTCAAACTGGCGCGGATCCAGATATATCCCGCCAGGGCCATCGCCAGGATCACCCCCGGCACGATCCCGCCAATGAAAAGATCCGCGACCGAGACGCCGGAGACGGCGCCATAGATGATCAGCGGGACACTGGGCGGGATCAGCATGGCAAGCGCGCCCGAACTGACGACCGCCCCGGCCGCAAGCCGATGCGAATAGCCGCGCGCAAGCATTTCCGGAACGGCGATCGATCCAATGGCCGCGACCCCTGCGATCGAGACCCCCGAGACCGCGCCGAACACCGTCGAGGCGCCGACGGTCGCGATCGCCAGTCCGCCGCGAAGGCGGTTGAACCACAGCGCCGCCGCACGGTAGAGATTGGCCCCGACCGGCGTTGCCGACAGGAAATTTCCCATCAGCACGAACAGCGGCAGAGCCAGCAGTTCAAAGCTGTTCAGCTGCGCGAAAAGCGAACTGGGCCCGAAGAACAGCGCCATCGACCCGCGCGCCATATAGAGTCCGATCATCCCGGCCGCACCAAGAGCCAGAAAGATCGGGGCGCCGATGGCGATCAACGCCAGAAGGGTGACCAGAACGATCAGCGGTTCGATCATGCGGCGCCCTCGGCGGCGCCGAACCAGCCGGCGCGAGACATCTGCCCGGTCACGCGCCCCGGAACACGCTGATCCAGCCAGTCGATCTGCGCGGCCAGCCGGTCATGCGACAGACCCGTCGCCATGCCTTGCCGCGTCAGCAGATAATTCGCATCCTCGGTCGCGATATTGCCGGTTGCGCGCGGCGCGAAGGGACAGCCGCCCAGGCCGCCGATGGATGTGTCTGCAACCTCGGCGCCCAGTTCGATCGCCGCGATCAGGTTCGCCATACCGGTCCCGCGGGTATTGTGCAGATGCACGCCCCAGCCCGTGCCGCCCAGAACCGGAGCCATCGCGCGATGGACCCGTCGGATATCCGCCGGGGCGGCGACGCCGATCGTGTCGGCCAGCACCACCTGCCCTGCGCCGGCCGCGATCACGGCCTTTGCCATGGCGGCAACGCGGGCCTCGGATATCTCGCCCTCGAAGGGGCAACCGTAGGCGGTGGCGATGACGGCTGTCACATCGCGCCCGGCCTCGCTGGCGACGGCCGCGGCGCGGCTGAATTCGGCAACGCTGTCTTCCGCCGACATTCCCTGGTTGCGGCGGCAGAACGTGTCCGAGGCGACGACGGCAAAGCGCAATTCGGTCGCGCGGGTCGCGATGGCACGTTCCGTCCCCTTCAGGTTCAGGACAAGCGCCGCCAATCGCACATCCGGCAAGGGGGGCAGGCCCGCCAGAACCTCTTCGGCGCCGGCCATCTGCGGGACGCGGGCGGGATGGACCATGCTGACCGCCTCGACATGCCGCGCGCCGGCATCGGCAAGCCCGGTGATCATCTCGATCCGCTCCTCGACCGAAAATATCCGGTCGAGGTTCTGCAATCCGTCGCGCGGTCCCACCTCGCACAGGGTCAGCATCAGATCACCCCCTCGGCGCGAAGCTCGTCCAGCTGGCTTTCCGACAGACCCAGACGACCATAGACCTGCGCGTTGCTGGCGCCGATTTCCTGCGGGCCAAGCCATGCGATATCGCCCGGAGTATCGGACAGGACGGGAAAGACACCCGGCACGGTGATGCTGCCGAACTCGTCATCCTCGATGTCGCGAACCATGCCCCGCGCACGGAAATGCGGATCCTCGACCACCTCGGCGATCGAATTGATCGGGCCATGCACCACGTCGAAGCGATCCAGCCGCCGGGTCAGTTCGGCCATGGTCAGCGCGCCGGACCATTCGGCGATCAGCGCGTCCAGTTCCTGCTGGTTGTCGCCGCGCGCGATATGGGTCGCGTATTTCGGATCGCTTGCCAGTTCCGGACGATCCATCGCCCGGGTCAGCCGGCGGAACATCGCGTCCACATTGGCCGCGATGACGACATAGCCCGCATCGCTGGTCGGATAGATGTTGGACGGCGCGATCTTGGCCAGCCCCGACCCCGAGGGCTTGCGAACATGGCCGGTCTTGGAAAATTCTGTCACGCAGCTTTCCAGCATCGCAAAGCAGCTTTCGGTGATGGCCGCATCGACCACCTGGCCCTGCCCGCCGTTTCGATCGCGACGGAACAGCGCCATCATCATGCCCTCAAAAGCGAACAGCGCCGTCAGCGTATCACCGAGCGAGATTCCGAAACGCGGTGGCGGCATGTCCGGATAGCCATTGATATAGCGCAATCCCGACATCGCCTCGCCCACCGAGGCAAAGCCGGGCCGCGAGGCATAGGGACCTGTCTGCCCGAAGCCCGAAACCCGCACGATCACCAGCCCCGGATTGATGCGATGCAGGCGCTCGGGCGACATGTCCCATTTTTCCAGCGTCCCGGGCTTGAAGTTCTCGATCAGCACATCCGCGGTCTCGATCAGCTTGCGCACCAGCGCCTGCCCACGCGGATGGCGGAGATCGGCGGATACCGAATGCTTGTTGCGCGCCATGATCGGCCACCACAGCGTCTTGCCCTGATACTGGTTGCGCCCCCAGTTACGGATGGGATCTCCGGTGCCGGGCGGCTCGATCTTGATGACCTCGGCTCCGAAATCGGCGCAGCGCGTGCCGACGAAGGGACCGGCAAGCAATTGTCCCATCTCGATCACACGCAGACCCTGCAGGGGGCCGAACTCTCGCCCTTCGGGTTCGCTCATTGCGGCTTTTGTCCCCCTTGAATCCCAAAGATCGCATCTCTGGATACATTCTGAACCAGATTCCGTCTTGCTTGCAAGAAACTTAAGAATATGGATACAATTTCTGAAATTTTTGCATTCGTGACCCGATGGAACATTCGAAATTCGCAACCTCCACCGACCGAGCCTATCGTCAGTTGCGGGACGCGATCCTGAGCGGCAGCCTGCCGACCGATCGCAAGGTGACCGAGACCGGGCTTGCATCCATGCTGGGTTTGTCGCGAACGCCCGTCCGCGCGGCGATCGGCCGCTTGCTGATCGAGGGTTTGCTGCAACGCCGCAGCGGCAGCGGCCTGTGGTGCGTGCTGCCCACGCCCGGCGAGATGCAGGAGATCTTCGATATCCGGGCGCGGCTGGAATCCTATGCCGCGGCGCGCGCCGCCGAACGCGCCAGCGCGGAACAGCGCGAGGCCGTGAAGCAATCGGCCGAACGCATGTCACGTCACGTCGCCGCCCTGGCGAAGCGCAGCGATCCGGATATCGCTCGCCGGATCGAGGAAGAGAATGCGTTTTTCCATCGGCTGATCCTCGAGGCCGCCTGCGCCCCGCGGCTCGAAAGGCTGCTTCAAAGCACCGTGGATGTGGCTTTCGTCAGCCTGACCCTGCAACGTTACAGCCTTGGTCAGCGGGTCCGCTCGGCAGGCCATCACCACGACATTGCCGAGGCGATCGCCCTTGGCATGGCGGAATGGGCCGCCCGCACGATGGAGGCGCATATCCTGGCGGCCGCAGCCTCATTCCGGAACCGCTACGGCGTTGCGGCCGAGACACCGCAAGATGACAAGGCCTGAGCCCGCCCGCGGCGGTGTCGATGCGGTCCACAAGACAGGCTGGCGGCGCCAAGGGGCAATTGGGACAACCTGCCAAGGCTTGTCCCGAACCTACCCCAACCGGTCCGCCAGAGTCTTCGTCTCGCCCATCCGGTAAAGCTTGATTTCACGCCACAGCCGCAATGTCGGCTTCATCGCGAAGAAGACCGAACCGATGGTGAAGAACCAGGTCGCCGGGGTTTGAAGGCTGGCGGAAAAGAACATCATCGATCCGATGATGAAGCACAGGGCCGCCGCGAAATCGACGACGGTATGGGCGATCTCGAATTGCGCATAAAGGCGGCGCGCGGCGGGGGTCGCCTCGCGACGGTGGTGCCGGAAGATGCCGCGCCAGAAGCTCAACGGTTCAGGCCGCCCGCGACCGAGGGGATGTCGCCCGGCGCAAAGCCGAAATGGCGCAGCCAGCGCAGGTCGCTTTCAAAGAAGGCGCGCAGGTCGGGAATGCCGTATTTCAGCATCGCGAGACGGTCGATGCCCATGCCGAAGGCAAAGCCCTGCCAGCGATCGGCGTCGATCCCGGCCGAACGCAGCACATGCGGATGGACCATGCCCGAACCCAGCACTTCCAGCCAGCCGTCGCCCTGTCCCACTTTCAGCGTGCCGCCTTCCCAGGAGCACTGGATATCGACCTCGGCCGAGGGTTCGGTGAAGGGGAAATGGCTGGCGCGGAAACGGGTCTTCACCGGTGTCCCGAAATAGGCCGAGAAGAATTGTTCCAGCACCCATTTCAGTTGCGCCATGGAAATGTCGCGGTCGATGGCCAGCCCCTCGATCTGATGAAACATCGGGGTATGGGTCTGGTCCATGTCCATCCGGTAGACGCGGCCCGGCGCGATCACGCGGATCGGCGCGCCGTGTTCCTGCAGGGCGCGGATCTGGACCGGAGAAGTATGCGTGCGCAGGACATGCGGCGGGCGATCGTCGCCGGGCGCGCGGTGCATGAAGAACGTGTCGTGTTCCTGCCGCGCGGGATGTTCGGGGGCGATGTTCAGCGCGTCGAAATTGTACCAGTCGGTTTCGACCTGCGGGCCTTCGGCGACGGCGAATCCCATATCCGCGAAGATCGCGGTAACTTCGTCGGTGACCTGGCTGACCGGATGGATGGTGCCCGCCGGGCGCGGCCGGCCGGGCAGCGTCACGTCCAGCCATTCGCCGGCGAGGCGTGTCTCCAGCGCGGCATCCTCCAGGCTGGCTCGGCGGGCGCGCAGCGCGGTGTCGATCTCGTCGCGCAATTCGTTCAGGGCGCGTCCGGTGGTCTGACGTTCCTCGGGGCTCATCCGGCCCAGTTCGCGCATCTTCAGGCTGATCTCGCCCTTCTTGCCAAGCGCCTTGAGCCGCACCTCCTCGATCGAGGCCGGGTCGGCGGCGTCCTTGATGCGGTCCAGCCATTGCTGGCGCAGAGGGGTCAGATCGTCCATCGTCATGCCTTCGCGTGGCTTCCTGGCCCTTGCCTTAGCATTGTGTCGGGCGCTGGAAAAGGCCGGGCTCAGACGGCTTTCGTCTGGTTGACGCGGGCCGACAGGGCCGCGCGGCTTTCGACACGTTCGGAATAGCGGTCCACCAGATGGTCGCGGATGTCGCGGGTCAGCAGGGTGAACCGCATCAATTCCTCCATCACGTCCACGATGCGGTCGTAATAGGGCGAGGGCTTCATGCGACCCTGATCGTCGAATTCGTCCCAGGCCTTGGCGACCGAGGATTGATTGGGGATGGTCAGAAGCCGCATCCACCGGCCCAGGATGCGCAACTGGTTGACGGTGTTGAAACTTTGGCTGCCGCCGCAGACCTGCATCACCGCCAGCGTCTTGCCCTGGGTGGGCCGCACGCCGCCCAGCGACAAGGGGATCCAGTCGATCTGGGTCTTCATCAAGCCCGACATGGCGCCGTGGCGTTCGGGCGAGGACCAGACCATGCCTTCGCACCACCGAACCAGATCGCGCAACTCCGCGACCTTGGCGTCGTCGGCCCCGGTCGCATCGGCCAGCGGCAGGCCGCGAGGATCAAAGATCCGCGTCTCGGCGCCCAGGGCGTTCAGGACACGGGCGGATTCCTCGGCGGCAAGCCGCGAAAAGCTGCGCTCGCGCAGCGATCCGTAAAGCAGAAGGATGCGCGCACCATGAGTGCTGCGCGCGGACGGAAACAGCGCATCGGGGTCAGGGGACGGCAGGCAATCGCGGCGGATATTCGGCAGGTCAGCCAAGGATTTCTCCTTTTCCGTTCATGATCATCTGGCCATCTTCCTTGAAGATCGGGCCAGACGGCACGCGATCCAGCAGCGGCAGGACGGTTTCCGAGGGCCGGCACAGGCGCACGCCACGGGCCGAGGCGACGATGGGCCGGTTGACCAGCACCGGATGGGCCAGCATCGCCTCCAGAATCGCGGCATCCTCGACGGTATCATCCAGCAGGCCCAGTTCGGCCGCCGGGGTTCCGGTGATCCGTAGCGCCTGTCGGGGCGTCAGGCCTGCGGCGGCGAACAGCGTCAGCAGGTGCGGGCGGGTCCAGCCTTCGCGCAGATAGTCGATCACGACCGGGTCGGCACCCGAGGCGCGGATGATGGCCAGAACGTTGCGCGAGGTGCCGCAATCGGGATTGTGGTGGATGACGATCATGCGCGGGCCTCGGGAAAACGGTCGCGGGTCCGGTTGGCAAAGGCCACCAGCGTCAGCATCACCGGCACCTCGACCAGCACGCCGACCACCGTGGCCAGCGCCGCGCCCGAGTTCAGGCCGAACAGGCTGATCGCGACCGCGACGGCCAGTTCGAAGAAATTCGAGGTTCCGATCAGCGCGCAGGGCGCAGCGATCCGGTGCGGCACACCAAGCGCATGGGCCGCGGCGTAGCTGAGGGCAAAGATGCCATAGCTCTGGATCAGGATCGGCACCGCGATCATGGCGATCACGACCGGCCGGTCCAGGATGACCTGTCCCTGCAACGCGAACAGGATGGCCACCGTGGCCAGCAGCCCGATCACCGAGAACGGCTTGATCCGGGCGGTAAAGGCGGCGGTGGCGCCGCGCATCGCGTGGCGGGTGATCTGGCCCGCGATCAGCGGCAGCACGATATAGAGCACCGTCGCCAGAACAAGCGTCTGCCAGGGCACCTCGACCTCGGTCACGCCCAGCAGAAAGGCGACGATGGGCGCGAAGGCCACCACCATGATGAGATCGTTCACCGAGACCTGGACCAGCGTATAGGTCTCGTCCCCGCGGGTCAGTTGCGACCAGACGAACACCATCGCGGTGCAGGGGGCGGCGCCCAGCAGGATCAGCCCGGCGATATATTGCGATGCATCGGCCGGCGCGATCCACGCCGCGAAGACATGATCGAAGAACAGCACCGCCAGCAGGGCCATGGTGAAGGGCTTGATCAGCCAGTTGACCACAAGCGTCACCAGCAGGCCGCGCGGCTGACGGGCGATGCCCGAGACCGCGCCGAAATCGACTCCGATCATCATCGGATAGACCATCGCCCAGATCAGCACGGCAACGACGAGGTTGATCGAGGCGATCTCGGCCCCGGCGACGGCCTGCACGAGACCGGGCGCGATCACGCCCAGGCCGATGCCGCCGATCATGGCGGCCAGAACCCACAGGCTGAGCCAACGTTCGAACCCGCCCAGTCCGCCGGCATGGGATGCGGAGATATCGGTCATTGCTGTCTCACCCCGCCTGCAACTGGTCTGAACGGGCGCCGATCTGGTCGATGCGGGCCTGCAACGAGGCGCGTTCCAGCGACTCGATCGGCAGGCTGATGAAGGCGGCCAGCCTTGTGGCCAGCATCTGGTGGGTGCGGCTGAAGGCTGCGGCCTGTTCGGCCGCGTTTCCGGTGAATGCGGCCGGGTCGGGCACGCCCCAATGCGCGGTCACGGGATGGCCTGGCCAGACCGGGCAGACCTCGCCGGCTGCGTTGTCGCAGACGGTGAAGACGAAATCCATCCGCGGCGCGTCGGGACCGGCGAATTCGTCCCAGCTTTTCGACCGGATGCCGGCAAGATCGTAGTCCAGCCGTTCCAGCAATTGCAGCGTGCGCGGATTCGGCTGGCGCGAGGGGTGCGAGCCGGCCGAAAAGGCACGGAACCGGCCCGAGGGATCGGCGTTCAGGATCGCCTCGGCGATCAGCGACCGGGCCGAATTGGCGGTGCACAGAAACAGCACGTTGAAGGGCGTGTCGCGCACCTTGTCCTCCGATGGCGAAATGGGTCGGGGCGGGTTGATGAGGTTGTTGACGGCGGGCCTGCACAAATCCGGATTCCCGCCGCAGCAATCGCTGAGCAGGTAATCGACCAGATGTCGCATGGTGGTCAGGTCGGCGAAATAGCGGATCGAACGTCCCTCGCGGCGCTTCGCGATCAGCCCGGCCGCAGACAGCACCGACAGATTGGCCGACAGCGTGTTATCGCGCACCGACAAAGCCTCGGCGATCTGGCCCGCCGGCATGCCATCCGCGCCCGCCCGGACCAGAAGACGGAACACCGACAGGCGCAGCGGCTGGCCGAGGGCGGTAAAACAATCGAGGGCATCTTTCGTTTCCATAATTCACGAATAATGGAACTATCTTCGGGGCGCAAGAGTCATTTTTCCCAGCCGCCAGCGCCGCGCCGAATCCGTCGTCAGCGCCGCGCGACGTTCAGCCAGACGCCCCCATGCGGCCGCAGGGTCAGGATCATCCGCGGCTCTGGCGCGCGGCCGGCTATCGCGGTGAAACGGAATCGCGACAGCAGGGTGGCAAGGATGATCACCGCCTCCTGCATCGCGAACCCGGCGCCGATGCAGATCCGGGGACCGGCGCCGAAGGGAAGAAAGGCATAGCGGTCGGGCGGGGTCAGGAACCGGTCCGGATCGAAGGCATCGGGATTCGTCCACAACAGATGGTGGCGATGCAGGGCATAGATCGGCAGCATGACCGTGTCGCCGGGACGGACCTCGCGGCCGCACAGCCGGTCATGCGCCTGCGCCGTGCGCGACAGGAAGGCCGCCGGCGGATAAAGCCGCAGGGCCTCGGACACGATGCGCTGGATCAGCGGCAGCCGCTCCATGTCGGCGGCGGCGGCGGCCCGGTCGCCGAGGATCGCCCGCGCCTCGGTCGCTGCGCGGTCCTGCACATCGGGATCGAAGGCGCAAAGATACAGCGCCCAGGCCAGCGTCAGTGCCGTCGTCTCGTGTCCCGCCACGATGAAGGTCAGCAGGTTGTCGCGCAGCTCGTCGCGATTCATGGTGCGTCCGGTCTCGGGATCGTCGGCATCCAGAAGCAGATCCAGCAGGTCGGGCGGACCCTGCCGTTGCGCGGCGGCGGCCCGGTCCGTGATGGCCCGGTCCGCGATCTGCTTCATCTGTCGCAAGCCCTGCCCCGCAAAGATCCGTCCCGGACGCGGCACCCATCGCGGCACGCCGATCACATCCATCAGCGACACCTTGGCGGTCTGCGCGATATAGCCGTCGATGGCGTGATGCACCGCGTCGCGGTCAAAGGATCGTTCCCCCGACAAGGTCGCGTCCGAGATCACCTCGAAGGTCGCGGCCACGGTTTCGGCGAACAGATCCACAGGACCGGACGCGGCCTCGAGACGGCGGCAGGACGCCTCGGCGGCGGCGGTCATCACCGGGCCAAGCGCCTGAACATGGCGCAGCGCGAAGGCGGGCGCGGCGGCTCGGCGCTGCCAGCGCCAGTTCGCGCCTTCGGCGATGAACAGGCTGTCGCCGATTGCCGGTTCCAGGATCAGCTTGGTGACGACCGATTTCGGATAATCCTCGACCCGGTCCTTCAGGATATGGCGCAGGCTGTCGGGATCCATGACCATGTGCCAGCGGATACCGGTCTGTCCCGACACGATGGGCTGACGCAGCGCCAGTTCGGGAATGATCCCCAGCACGTTGCGGCGCGCGATCATCACCGTCCTCAGGATGCCGACGGGACGGGTGGCCAGCGGCACGCGGGCCGGGATGGCGGACACGGGATCATGATGCGTCATGGCACGACGATAGACGGGCGCGACCCGCGGCTCAATCGCCGGTCTGTCGCACCCTTGTGATCGGACGGGCATTGATCGCCCCCGACCGGCGCCGCAATGTGGAAGAATGCGACCTCTCGCATGAACGCGAGGCCGGCCTTGGCCATGTGTTCCTGCGATGTTGCTTGCGCCGCCTGATCGACACCAAAGAGAGAAGACGATGAACCGCACCTCCTCGACCCGCCGCAACCTGCTGACCGGGGCCTTGATGCTGACCGCGCTGCCATTGCTGCGCCCCCTCGCCGCCCTGGCCCAGTCCGAAAGCCAGGCCGCACCGCAGATGAATGTCACCAAAAGCCCCAGCTGCGGCTGTTGCAAGGGTTGGGTGGATCTGGCCCGGCAACAGGGCTTTTCGGTCAGTGTCACCGACACAGACGATTACGAAGGCATGAAGACCGCCAACGCGGTCCCCGAGGCGCTGTGGTCCTGTCACACCGCGGTCATCGACGGCTATGTGATCGAAGGGCACGTGCCCTTCGCGGCAATCCGGACGCTGCTGGCAGAGCGACCCGACATCGCCGGTCTTTCGGTGCCCGGAATGCCGCCCGATTCGCCCGGCATGGGCGGCGGCGCGGATGCGGTTGTGCCCGTCACCGCCTGGGGCGGCACCGCGGGCGACGGCACGCCCTTCGAATTCAAGTCATAGCACGCAGAAAGCCCGCGCCGATCCGGCGCGGGCTTTCGGAAGTTCGCGAATCCCGTGCGATCAGGCCGCAGCCTTCGCCTTTTCGACGATGGCGCCGAATGCCTCGGGCTCGTGGATGGCCAGATCGGCCAGAACCTTGCGATCCACCTCGATCCCCGCCTTCGCCAGCAGGTTGATGAACCGCGAATAGGTCATGTCGGCATCGGCCAGACGGACGGCGGCATTGATCCGCTGGATCCACAGCGCGCGGAAGTTGCGCTTGCGGTTCTTGCGGTCGCGGGTGGCATATTGGTTGGCCTTGTCCACCGCCTGCGTCGCGGTGCGGAAATTGCGCGACCGGTTGCCGTAATAGCCCTTGGCCTTGTCCAGAACCTTCTTGTGACGGGCGTGGGTAACCTTGCCGGATTTAACTCGTGCCATTGTTCAGTCCTCGACGATCAGCGGTTATAGGGCATGTATTTCTTCACGATCCGGGCATCCGCGTCGCTGAGGACGGTGGTGCCGCGCGCATCGCGAATGAACTTCGTGGTGCGCTTGATCATGCCGTGGCGCTTGCCGGCCTGGGCGGATTTCACCTTGCCCGTGGCCGTCATCGAGAACCGCTTCTTGGCGGCCGCTTTGGTCTTCATTTTCGGCATTTTCATCTCCTTCGTATCAGAGTGAACGCGCGACTCGGCAATGCCATTCCGGCCGGCCGCGCGGGTCGAAGCGCGCCCTATAACGGGGCGCGCCAGTCTTGGCAAGAGATGCCGGCCTATTTGCCCGGCGGGGTCATCGCATCGGTCGCGACCCGATCCCAGGCGCGGGCGAGGTCGCCGGCCTGGAACGGTTCGGGATTCAGATAGGCCGCGGCGAAGATCGCGACGATGCCCAGGATCAACGTGATCACGGCGGCGCGCGGCGGCGTCGCCTGGACAAGCTGCACCACGGCCAGCAGGATCGAGACAAGGCCCAGCGCAACGCCGGCCAGCAGCAGATAATCGGACATCGAAACCACCCGTTCTTCTTCGCTGTTGCGGGCTTATTCCGGATCGGAGGCGAAGATCAAGCGTTCGTCGCAAGGCGCGATGCGCACGATGTTGGTCGTGCCCGGCACGTTGAAGGGCACGCCGGCCATGACCACGACCTGCCGCGTCTCGTCGGCGAAGCCGAAATCCCGCGCAGCGCGGGTCGCGTTCACCACCGCCTCCTTGAAGCGGGTCAGACGCGGCGTGATCACGCAATGCGTCCCCCAGGTCAAGACCATGCGGCGCAACACGTTTTCCAGCGGCGTCAGCGCGATGATGGGCACGCGCGGGCGTTCGCGGGCGACCAGACTGACGGTTTTGCCCGACTGGCTGAAGGCGCAGATCGCGGCCACGTCGGTCGTTTCGGCGATCTCGCGGGCGGCGGTAACGATGGCGTCGGCCACGCTGTGCAGTTCGGCCTGCCGCGCGGCCTCGATGATGCCGCGATAATTCGGATCGGCTTCGACCGAACGTGCGACGCTGTCCATCGTGGTCACCGCCTCGACCGGATAGGCCCCCGCGGCACTTTCGGCCGACAGCATCACGGCGTCGGTTCCCTCGTAGATGGCATTGGCGACGTCGCTGACCTCGGCCCGCGTCGGCATCGGGCTTTCGATCATCGATTCCAGCATCTGCGTGGCCACGATGACCGGCTTGGCCGCAGCACGGCATTGCCGCACCAGCCGCTTCTGGATCGGGGGCACCGAATGGACCGGCAATTCCACCCCCAGATCGCCGCGCGCGACCATGATCCCGTCGGACGCCTTCAGGATCTCGTCGAAGGCGCGCACCGCCGAGGGTTTCTCGATCTTGGACAGCACCGCGGCTCGGCCCCGGGCCAGGTGCCGTGCCTCCTCCACGTCCTCGGCGCGCTGCACGAAGGACAGCGCCAGCCAGTCCACGCCCAGTTCGCAGGCGAATTCCAGATCCTCGCGATCCTTGTCCGACAGGGCCGCCAGCGGCAACACCACGTCGGGCACGTTCACGCCCTTGCGGTCGCTGATCGTGCCGGCGACGGTGACGGTGCAATTGGCGAAATCGGCGCCGCATTCATCCACCCGCAGGCGGATCTTGCCGTCATTGACAAGCAGTTCCGATCCCGCCTCCAGCGCGGCGAAAATCTCGGGATGCGGCAGCTGCACGCGATCGGTATCGCCCGGTTCCGCATCCAGGTCGAAGCGGAACCGATCGCCCGCTTCCAGATCGTGACTGCCCGTGGCAAAGCGCCCGACGCGCAGTTTCGGCCCCTGAAGATCGGCCAGGACGGCGATCGGGCGCCCGGTTTCGGCCTCGACGGCGCGGATGGCGTCAAAACGGGCCTTGTGATCGGCGTGGTCGCCATGGCTCATGTTCAGGCGGAAAACGTCGGCGCCGGCATCGAAAAGGGCCCGGATCATCTCTTGCGTCGAGGATGCGGGGCCAAGTGTCGCCACGATCTTCACATTGCGATGTCGTCTCATCATGCGCCCCTTCCACGTTTAGCGCTATCTATGCCGCAAACGCATGCCCGCGGCAACTGGCGTCCGGGAACATTCCGGCCTAGACAGGCTGCACCATGAAAGATGACCATTCCACGACGGAACGTGCCTTCTGGACGCTGGGCGAGGATCGCCCCTCGCGCTGGCTGATCACCTGCGACCACGCGACAAACCGGGTTCCCCGATGGGTCGGCGGCGGCGAACTGGGCATCGCCGACGCCGACATGGGGCGCCACATCGCCTATGATGTCGGCGCAGCCGGGGTGGCCGAACGTCTGGCCGCGCTGATGGATGCCCCCGCGATCCTGTCCGATTTCTCGCGCCTGGTGATCGACCCGAACCGGGGCGAGGACGACCCGACCCTGCTGATGCGTCTTTATGACGGCACGGTGATCCCGGCCAACAAGAGCGCCGACGCGGCCGAACGTCGTCGCAGGCTGGAGCGCCTGCACCGTCCCTACCATGCCGCGCTGGCGCGGCTGGCCGCCCGCCACCCGGCGCGCTGCCTCTGCGCGGTCCACAGCTTCACCCCGCAGCTGCGCGGCCGGCCGCCGCGTCCATGGCAGATCGGCATCCTCTATTCGCACCGCGACGCACGCCTGGGCCCTGCCATGGTCGCGGCCTGCCGCGCGGAAGGCTGGATCACCGGCGAGAACCAGCCCTATAGCGGCCATCTGGACGGCGATTCGATCGACCGTCACGCCCTGTCCCATGGCCGCCCCAACATGCTGATCGAGATCCGCAACGACCTGATCCGGACCGAACAGGGCCAGGCCGAATGGGCCGGAAGGCTGGCTCCGGTCATCGCGCGCGTGCTGGATGAAACGGGACTCTGAACCCTCGCGCTCTTTCCCAATACCTTCGGGGGTCAGGGGGCAGACAGCCCCCGGCGGCCGCCTCAGATCCCGGACTTGCGGCTTTCTTCCAGATAGATCTCGCGCAGGCGGGCCGCGACCGGGCCGGGCTTGCCGCTGCCGATTTCCACGCCGTCGATCTGGACCACCGGCATCACGAAGGCCGAGGCCGAGGTGACGAAGGCCTCGTCCGCGTCCTGCGCCTCGGCGATGGTGAAGCTGCGTTCCTCGACCTTCATCTGCGCCTCGGCGGCAAGACGCAGCACTGCGGCGCGGGTGATTCCGTGCAGGATGTCGTGGGATAATTCGCGCGTCACGATCACCCCGTCCTTGACGATATAGGCGTTGTTGCTGCTGCCTTCGGTCACGTGGCCGTCCTCGACCAGCCAGGCATCGTCGACGCCGCGCGCTTTGGCCTCCATCTTGGCCATCGAGGGATAGAGCAGCTGCACCGTCTTGATGTCGCGCCGCCCCCACCGCAGATCCTCGACGCTGATGATCTTCCAGCCGGTCTTCGACGCTGGCGCATCGGCAAGTCCGGGCTTCGACTGGGTGAACATCACCACGGTCGGGCGCGTTCCTTCGGGCGGATAGGCAAAATCGCGGTCACCGGCATTGCCGCGCGTCACCTGAAGATAGATCAGACCGTCGCCGATTTCGTTTCTTGCAACCAGTTCGCGAAAGGCGGCGGTGTAATCGCTCTCTGACAAGGGATCGGTCATCGCCAGTTCGTTCAGGGACCGTTGCAGGCGCGCCATGTGGCCGGGAAGGTCGATCAGCTTGCCGCCCAGAACGCTGACCACTTCGTAGACGCCATCGGCCATCAGGAAGCCCCGGTCGAAGATCGAGACGGTCGCCCGATCCTCGGGCAGATATTCCCCGTCAACATAGACAATGCGCGTCATTCCGTGTCCCTTCCCTCTGGCCGCGATTTCCGTTCCGCTCTTCGACCCTATCCCGATCCGCGTCAAGCTGCGCCGCGGCGCGCCCGATTTCGCGCTTGCAGCATCGGCCGCGAAACATTATTGCTCATCACGCCCGCGATTCGACAGATGAGGACCAGCGCATGAGCTTTCGCACCCAGCCCCTGCCCCCTGCCCGTCTGAACCGCTGCCAGTTGTTCGGCCCCGGATCCCGCGACAGCCTTTTCGAGAAGATGGCGAAATCGGAAGCCGACGTCATCAATATCGATCTCGAGGACTCGGTGGCGCCGGATGACAAGGAACAGGCACGGAAGAACGCGATTCAGGCAATCGGCGACGTGGATTGGGGCAGCAAGACGCTGTCGGTGCGGATCAACGGGCTGGACACGCCCTTCTGGTATCGCGATGTGGTGGAACTGCTGGAACAGGCGGACGAGCGGCTGGACCAGATCATGATCCCGAAGGCTGGCAACGCCGGCGACATCTACGCCGTGGACGCGCTGGTCACCGCGATCGAACGCGCGAAGGGTCGAAAGAAAAAAATCGGCTTCGAGGTGATCGTCGAAAGCGCGGCGGGCCTGTGCCATGTCGAAGAGATCGCCGCCGCATCGCCCCGGATGCAGGCGATCAGTCTGGGCGCGGCCGATTTCGCGGCCTCGATGGGCATGGCCACGACCGGGATCGGCGGCACGCAGGAAAACTATTACATGATTCGCGAGGGTCAGAAATACTGGTCCGATCCCTGGCACTGGGCGCAGACCGCGATCGTCTCGGCCTGCCGGACGCACGGCCTGCTGCCGGTCGACGGTCCTTTCGGCGATTTCTCGGACCAGGACGGATTCATTGCGCAAGCACGGCGTTCGGCGACGCTGGGCATGGTCGGCAAATGGGCGATCCATCCCGGCCAGATCGCCCTGGCCAACGCGGTCTTCTCGCCCTCCGAGGCAGCCGTGACCGAGGCGAAAGAGATTCTGGCGGCAATGGAAAGGGCCAAGGCCGAGGGCGCGGGCGCCACCGTCTACAAGGGGCGGCTGGTCGATATCGCCTCGATCAAGCAGGCCGAGGTGATCGTGCGGCAATCCGAACTGATCGCCGCAGATTGACGCAACACCCAGCGGGTCCGGACCAGTGGAGGGGGCCGGCCCGCGACGCGGGAGGGACAGGCCCCGTGCGGATCGAACGGGGCCTGTCGCGTCCGCGGCGCCCGTATCGCTGGTCCCCGGAAAGTGCGTCCCGCGGGCCCTCTGCCGGATAGCGCGGGGCGTGACGAAACCGCCGGAGTCCCGTTGTCAGGCCCGGCGCAGCTTGCGGAAAATCCCCGATGCGCCCCAACCCGCGGCGACCGCGACGGCCAGCGACATCAACCCGTAGAGCAGCGGCTGGTCAAAGGCCATGCGGTAGAGCCAGCGTTCCAGACCGACCTTGCGCACTTCGATGGGCGCGCGATAGACGTCGATGACCCGACCGTCGCGCAGCAGGAAGATGCGGGTCTTGTAATCCCCCTCGATCAGGTTGGCGGGCAGCCGGACATCGGCGCGGAACAGGGTCTGGTCGACCAGCTTGACGCTGCCCTGATCCAGCCGGTACAGCCTGTTTGCTTCGCGCAGTCGGATCAGGGCCGCGGTATAGGGCACCACGTCCGCGACCTGATTGTTGCCCCCCATCGCACGCAGGGCAAGCGGCAGCGAGATGCGGTAGCGCTGGTCCCATTCGGGGCGCAGGATCTGATCCAGCGGGCCGGTGGTCGCGACCACGTAGAAACCGGGGGCGGCGCCGACCTCGACCCTTTTGGTGTTGATCCAGATCCCCAGCTTGCGTTCCTTCTTCCAGACCGTCAGCGACTGCGAGGGGGCCTCGATTGTCATGATGACCTGCAGGGGCGGGCCGTCGGGGATCGGGGTCTCGCGCTTGACCGCGCCGTAGATCAGGATCTCGGAGCCGTCGAAACTGGCGGTGATGGCAATGGAATCGCTGGACAGACCCGCCACCACCTGTTCGCCCGGCCTCTCGACGTTCTCGGGCACGATGACGCGCGGGCGGCCGGGATCGGGATAGGTCGGATAGGCGTCCTGCCCGCGGGGCGCCAGCGGCACCGTCGATCCGGGCGCGGTCTGGTCCTGGGCAAGGACCGCCGCCGCGCCCAGCGACACAAGCAGGGTCAGGATCGCCGCCCTTGCCACCATCAGCGCGCCCCCGACGTGATCGAGTAAAGCTCGTCCGGCCTCAGGAACAGATCCAGCGCCAGCTTGCCGCAGACCAGAAGCACCATCAGCGCCAGAAGGATCCGCAGCTGTTCCGCCCGCAGCCGCGCGCCCAGGCTGGTGCCGATCTGCGCCCCGACCACGCCACCGATGATCAGCAGAACCGCCAGCATGATATCGACCGTGTTGTAGCTGACGGCGTGCATCAGCGTGGTGAAGGCGGTCACGAAGGTGATCTGGAACAGCGAGGTGCCGACAACGACCTTGGTCGGCATTCCGAGCAGATAGATCATCGCCGGCACCATGATGAAGCCGCCGCCCACACCCATGATCGCGGCCAGCACGCCCACGGCAAGTCCGACCAGAAGCACCGGGATCGCGCTGATGTACAGCCCCGAGGCGCGAAACTTCATCTTCATCGGCCAGCGATGCACCCAGTTGTGCTGGTGCAGCCGCTTGCGGAAGGTCGGGTTTCGCGACCGGCGCAGGGATCGGATGCTTTCCTGCAGCATCATCATCCCGATCAGGCCCAGAAACACGACATAGGAAAGCTGCACCACCAGATCGACCTGGCCGATCCGCTGCAGCAGCGTAAAGACCCAGACGCCCACCGACGATCCGGCCAGTCCGCCGGCCAGCAGAACCCAGCCCATCCGGAAATCGACGCTCTTGCGTTTCACATGGGCCAGCACGCCCGACACCGACGAGGCCACGACCTGATTGGCGCCCGTGGCCACCGCGATGGGGGGCGGGATGCCGATGAAGAACAGCAGCGGCGTGATCAGAAAGCCGCCGCCGACGCCGAACAATCCGCTCATCAGGCCGACCACGCCACCAAGACCCACCAGCGTGAAGGCGTTGACCGATACCTCGGCGATGGGAAGGTAGATCTGCATGGGCCGTGATGTTTTGCCGTGACGCAGCATGCAGCCACTTGGTCACAAGGTCAAACGGCTTTCGGTTCCTGCGTCAACGGGTTGAAGGCGATGGCGCGGCCCGCTAATCACGATATGGGGATTGCCAGCAACAGGCGCGTCACCCGCGCGCGTCGGGACAGGGACGACCGGATGCGGATACTCATCACCAATGACGACGGGATCAACGCGCCGGGCCTTCAGGTTCTGGCCGAAATCGCGGCCGAAATCGCGGGCCCGGACGGCGAGGTCTGGACCGTCGCGCCCGCGTTCGAACAATCCGGCGTCGGCCATTGCATCAGCTATTCCCATCCCACCATGATCGCCGAACTGGACCAGCGCCGCTATGCCGCCGAGGGCAGCCCGGCCGATTGCGTGCTGGCGGCGATCTCGGACGTGATGGCGGATGATCCGCCCGATCTGGTGCTGTCGGGCGTGAACCGGGGCAACAATTCGGGCGAGAACGTGATGTATTCCGGCACCGTCGGCGGCGCGATGGAGGCCGCGCTTCAGGGCCTGCCGGCGATCGCGCTGTCGCAATACATGGGTGCCGCCACCGCCGTTCTGAACGATCCGTTCGAGGCCGCGCGCCGTCATGGCCCGGCGCTGATCCGCCGGCTGCTGGACCATGGCGACTGGACCTCGGACCAGGATTTCCGGCTGTTCTACAACATCAATTTTCCGCCCTCCGGTGCCGAGGGGGTGCGCGGGACGCGGGTCGCCGCGCAGGGCCGCCGGCAGGGAACGCGCTTCGGTGTCGTGCCCTATACCGCGCCGAACGGGCGGCGCTTCATGTGGGTCGCGGGCGGGTCGCAGACGGCGCCTGCGGGCGCGGGCAGCGATGTGGACGCGAACATGCGGGGCTACGTCTCGGTCACGCCGATGCGCGCCGATCTGACCTGCCATGCCTCGCTGACGGGGCTTGCCGCCTCGCTGGACGAGGATCATGATGCGGAAAGTCCCGCCAGCCAGCCCGGAACCGCCTGACAATGCCCGCAGACGATCACCAGGACGACGACAGCCCGGCCGAGCGCAAGATGCGCTTTCTGTTCCAGTTGCGGTCGCGCGGCGTGACCGATCCGCGCGTGCTGGCGACGATGGAGCGGATCGACCGGGGTCTGTTCGTGCGCGGCCAGTTCGCCGACCGCGCCTATGAGGATACGCCGCTTCCCATCCCCTGCGGACAGACGATCAGCCAGCCCTCGGTCGTCGGCCTGATGACCCAGGCGCTGAATGTCGGCCCGCGCGATACGGTGCTGGAGATCGGCACCGGCTCGGGCTATCAGGCGGCAATCCTGTCGGGGCTTTGCCGGCGGGTCTATACCGTCGACCGCCACCGCCGTCTGGTGCAGGAGGCAGAGGCGATCTTCCGGGAACTGGATCTGTTCAACATCACCGCGCAGGTCAGCGACGGATCGCGGGGCCTGCCCGATCAGGCGCCCTTCGATCGCATCATCGTCACCGCCGCGGCCGAAGATCCGCCGGGGCCGCTGTTGGCACAATTGAAGATCGGCGGTATCATGGTGGTTCCGGTGGGGCAGTCCGATACGGTGCAGACGCTGATCCGGGTGACGCGGACCGAGACCGGTTTCGACTATGACGAATTGCGGCAGGTCAGGTTCGTTCCGCTGGTCGAGGGGTTGGGACAGACATGACCCCCGCGCGGCGGCAGAGGCAGACAGGCCAAGGATGACAGCATGAGCAGGACCTACAGGCTGATCGGGGGCGCCAGCGCGGCAGTTCTGTTGCTGGCATCCTGCGGGGCGAACGGATTCGACCCCGATCTGCGCCGGATGATGCCCGGCGCGCTGAGCACCGCCGAGGCGGCCGCGACCGCCGCCCCGCGGCCGCAGCCGGACAGTCGCGGGCTGATTTCCTTCCCCGATTATCAGATCGCCATCGCCAGCAGTGGCGACACGCCGGCCACGATCGCCGCGCGGCTGGGCCTGGGCGCCGACGAACTGGCCCGCTACAACGCCCTGCCGGTGAATGCCTCGCTGCAACAGGGCCAGACGCTGGTTCTGCCGCGCCGTGTCGCCGACGCAACCGGCGCGGCGGCGCCCGCGGCCCGCAGCGGCGGCGCGCCCCCGGCCGACGCCGCGTCCGACAGCCCGGCCTCGACCGCGTCTTCGGTCGGCGGCCAGCCCCGGCAGCATGTCGTCGCCGCGGGCGAAACCGCCTGGTCGATTTCGCGCAGATACGGGGTGTCGGTCCAGGATCTGGCCCGTTGGAACGGGTTGCCCTCCAACATGTCGGTGCGACTTGGCCAGCGGCTGATCGTGCCGATTCCGGGCCAGCGCGCGCCCGATCCGGCAGCGATCACCACCGCGCCGGGCAGCGGCAGCCCCACGCCGCGTCCGCCCTCGGCCGCGGATCCGCTGCCGCGCGAGGATACCGCCCCCGCCTCGAAACCCGCGCCGGCGCCGGACGGCCCCGATCTCGGCTCGACCCGGACCGCCGCCTCGGGTGGCGGCCGTTTCAGCATGCCCGTTCCGGGCGCAATCATCAGTGTCTATGAAAAGGGCAAGAACGAGGGGATCGACATCGCCGCCCCCGCCGGAACACCGATCAAGGCGGCTGGCGCCGGCGTCGTCGCCGCGATCACGCAGGACACATCCAGCACGCCGATCCTCGTGATCCGCCATGATGGCGGGCTGATGACGGTCTATACCGGCTTCGGATCGCTGGACGTGGCCAAGGGCGCCAGCGTCGGCAAGGGCCAGACGCTGGGCAAGGCGGGCAAGGGCGGCGTCGTCCATTTCGAGGTCCGCCGCGGCTTCGAAAGCGCCGATCCGGAAGATTATCTGGGCTGATCCTCCGCGGCTGCCCCAGCACCTGTGCCCCGAGGATGTCATCCACGCAGGCCTCGGTCCGTCATTCCGCCTGCGGCTCTGGAAATGGTGCCGGTTGCAGGAATCGAACCCGCGACCTTCTGATTACAAATCAGCTGCTCTACCTGCTGAGCTAAACCGGCCCATCGCCTGCGATACCGCGCGCGGCAGGCTTGCGCAAGCCAAGGTTGGCGCGCGCCAGCAGCGCCACCGCCAGAAGTCCGACCGCCATCACCAGCAGGGCGGCCGGCGCCGCGTTGCCGAGATCCTCGAGACTGGCCTTTTCGTGGGCGCGGGTGGCCAGCGTCTCGTAATTGAAGGGACGAAGCAGCAGGGTCGCAGGCAATTCCTTGCCGCTATCGACGAAGACCAGCAACAGGGCCGACCCGACCGAGCCCTTCATCAGCGGCAGGAACAGATCGCGCAAGACCCCACCCGCATCCCGGCCAAGCGACCGGGCGGCCATCGGCAGCGACGGCGGGACGCGGGTAAAGCCGCCGTCGATCGCGCCCTGGGCGATGGCGAAGAACCGCACCAGATAGGCCAGCACGATGGCCGCGCCGCTGCCGGTCAGGATCAGCCCGGGATCCGTCCCCGTCAGGGCCAGCCAGCCATCGGCCAGGCGGTGATCCAGCGCCGCCAGCGGGAACAGGATGCCGACGGCCAGCACCGCCCCCGGCGCCGCATAGCCGATGGTCGTCACCGGCATCAGCAGGCGCGGCAGCGCGCGGCCCGACAGGCGCACGCCATAGACCATGACCAGCGCCAGGAGGACGGTCAGGACCGAGGCCGTCGCGCCAAGGGTGATCGTGTGCCAGGCCGCCCTGGCCAGCCCCGGCGTGATCCAGCCCTGCGGATAGGCCAGCGCATAGTTCAGGATCACGCCGACCGGCAGGATGAAGCCGAGGGCAAAGGGGATGAAGCAGGCGATGCTGGCGCCGGCCGCCGCCGGTCCGCGCAGAGGCTGGCGCAGGATCGGTCGCGGCTGACGGGCGCTTGGACTATAGCGCGCATTGCGGCGGCCGAACCGTTCCCACAGGGCCAGGATCATCACCACCAGCAGGATCACGCAGGCAATCTGCGCCGCCCCGCCCGCGTTGCGACGTTCCAGCCAGGTCGTGAAGATGCCGGTATTCAGCGTCTGCACGCCGAAATAGCTGACCACACCATAATCCGCGACCGCCTCCATCATCGCGATGGCCGATCCGGCCACGATGGCGGGACGGGCCAGCGGCAAACCCACGCGACGGAACAGACCCCAGCCGCCGGTTCCAAGCGCGCGAGCGACCTCGTAGGCGCCGCCCGATTGCTCGTGCAGGGCTGCGCGGGTCAGCAGATAGACATAGGGAAAATTCGCCGCCGCCATGACCAGAATCGCAGCCTCCAGCGAGCGGACCTGCGGAAACCAGTAATCGCGAGCACTGGCCCAGCCGAACCAGCCGCGCAAGGCCATCTGGACGGGGCCGGAATAATCCAGAAAATCGGCCAGGGCATAGGCGCCGATATAGGCCGGCACGGCCAGGGGCAGCAGCAGGGCCCATTCCAGCAGACGGCGGCCGGGAAAGTCATAGAGACTGACCAGCCAGGCCGCGCCCGCCCCCATCGCGGCCGCCAGCATCCCCGTTCCGGCCGCCAGGATCGCGGTATTCATCAAATAGCGTGGCATCACGGTGGCCATCAGATGCGGCCAGATGTTCTCGGACGGGTTCAGCGCCAGCCAGATCACCGTGCCAACCGGAAGCAGGACCAGGGCCGCGATCAGGCCGGCCGCGACGGACCAGGCGCGGCCGCTGCCCTGACGCAGGCCGTGGTCGTGACGATGAGGATGCGATGCAATTTCAGGCGCGCTCATTCACCCTGCGTTAATCCAAAGGCGTTTGACTGTCCATCAATGGCAGCTACTCTTGCCACGCCAGAAAAGAACCGGACCGAAGAAAGAACGAGGCCGAGCGGATGGAGATGGTGTTTCACCTCGGGGTGCATTGCACCGACGGGGACCGGCTTCTGAAGACCCTGCTCAACAACCGCGAATGGCTGCTGGGCAAGGGAACCGAGATCGTCACCCCGCAACGCCATCGGGGCCTGTTCGAAGAGGCGCTGATGGCCCTGAACGGCGGCCGCGCCACGCCCGAGATGGAACAGATCATGCTGGACGCGATGCTGACCGCCGAGGCGCCGCGCCGCGTGGTCCTGTCCACGCCCACCTTCATGGGCGCGCCGGGCCGGGTCTGTGGCCGCAACGAGGGGCTGTATCCGCAAATGGGGTCGCGCGCGGCGGCGCTGGCCAGCCTGTTCCCGCAGGCACAAGCGGAATTTTTCCTGGCGATCCGCAATCCGGCGACGTTGCTGTCCGAAGTCCTGCCGATCTTCACCGGCGGCGGCTATGACAAGCTGCTTCAGGGCAACCGGCCGCAGGATCTGCGCTGGCGCGACGCGATCCGGCGGCTGGTCCGGTCGGTTCCCGGTCGCCGCATCGTGATCTGGTGTCACGAGGACGTGCCGCTGATCTGGCCCGAAATCGTGCGGCTGGCCGGAAAGATCCCGGCCGACGCGCCGCTGTCCGGCGCCCTGGTCTACATGCAGGAAATTCTCGGCGATTCGGGGCTTGCGATGCTTCAGGAGGCACTTGGCGGCCGCGACCAGCTGAGTGTGCAGCAACGGCGCGAAATATACGCCCGCATCCTTGCCGATCACGCCCCCCGGGACGCGATGGAACAAGAGGTCGCCCTGCCAGGCTGGACGCAGGACATGGTCGACGAGATCACCGATCTCTATCGCAGTGACGTGGCCGAGATCGCGGTCCTGCCGGGGGTCGAGTTCGTCCTGCCCTGAAAGGCGCGGGCGCAGGAAGGCTCAGGCCGGGATCGCGGCGCGGCAATCCGGCCGCGAACACCCCATCCTTCCGCGCGCCGCAACCGGCGCCCGTCAGCCCATGCCAAGGGCGGATTTGTACATCTCCAGGATGGCCTCTTCCTCGGCCACGTCGTCACGGTCGCGCTTGCGCAGGGCGACGATCTTCTTCATCACCTTGGTGTCATAGCCGCGGGCCTTGGCCTCGGCCATGACCTCTTTCTGGCGCTCGGCGATGTCCTTTTTTTCTGCCTCAAGCTGTTCGAACTGCTCGATGAACTGGCGCAGCTCGTCGGCGGCGACACCATAGGCCTGATCGTCCTGCATCTTTCGTCCCTATCTGTTGCCACGGGTCGGTCCCGCGACGTCATCATCTGGCGCGCAGGGTTAGTCGCTCTTGTTCCGGGGTGCAATCGCCGCTAGGCCACCGGCATGATATCGCGCCCATCGCGGAGACAGATCGCCATGACCATCTTCGACATTCTCGTCTGGCTCGGAGCCGCGCTGACGCTGGCCGGCGTGGCCTTGCTGATCGGTTGCATCGCGATCGTCGCGCGCGCGCGCAAGGCCGGGCTGGACGATGCCGCGCTGCGCGCGCGGATGCGGCGCGCGCTGGTGCTGAACATGGCGGCGCTGGCCCTGTCGGGCATCGGGCTGGTCCTGGTCATCGTGGGCATCTTCCTGGCCCCGTGACTTGACCCTTTCAGGGGCCCGGCCGCATCATGTCGGCAAACGGGCAGGAGCATGCGATGAATCCCGAACCGACCACCGGCCTGCGATGACGGGCGGTGCGGCAGCAATCGTGACGGCGATTTTCAGGCCGTGGAGGCGCCGCGCATGAGGGCGCTGGTCCAGCGCGTCACCGAGGCCTCGGTCGAGGTCGAGGGCCGGCCGATCGGCCGCATCGGACCGGGTCTGCTGGTGCTGGCCTGCGCCATGCGCGGCGATGACGAGGCGATGGCCGAGAAGCTGGCCGCGCGGGTGGCAAGGTTGCGCATCTTCGGGGACGAGGCGGGCAGGATGAACCGGTCGCTCATCGACATGGGGGGCGGCGCGCTGGTCGTCAGCCAGTTCACGCTGGCCGCCGATACCCGTTCGGGCAACCGCCCCGGCTTTTCCGCGGCGGCCGCGCCCCACGACGGGCGCAGGCTCCTTGATTGCTTCGTGGACGGCCTGCGCGGAGAGGGCGTTGCCGTCGAGACCGGCCAATTCGGCGCCGAGATGAAGCTGCGGCTTCTCAACGACGGACCGGCCACGATCTGGCTGGACAGCGCAGACCGCGCTTGACTTGTCGCGACGGTTCCCCCATCTGAGCCATGTCGCCGTCCGCTGCCGCGTGAGCAGCCGCGAGATTTCGCCCCAGGCCTGCGACGATAATCCAGTTTCCCATTCACGCGGGGAGGCTTGCGGGCTTCTCGTATTGCGCCCGCACCCCTGCTGATCGCCGCGCCGATGATGTGCGTGGCCACTGCTTTCGTGTCCGATACGGGGGATGCGAGGGCCTGAAAGTTTTTGATGGACCAGAAGAACAACAATCGCCATCCTTTCCATGGCGGCAAGGTCAAGGGGCGTCCCGCCCCGCAACCCGCCGCGAATCAGGGCCGCCGCGCGGTCTCACGCGATCCGCTGCCCAGCGGCCCCTTTGCCGAAATGGGGATCGATCACCGCATCAATGCCAATATCGCCGCGATGGGGCTGGTCACGCCGACACCGATCCAGGAACGGGGCATTCCCTCGGTCGTGGCGGGGCGCGACGTGCTGGGGCTGGCCCAGACCGGCACCGGCAAGACGGCGGCCTTCGGGCTGCCCATGCTGACCCGGCTGATCAACTTCGGCAAGAAGCCCGATCCCAAGACCTGCCGCGCGCTGATTCTGGCGCCGACGCGCGAATTGGCAACGCAGATCGCCACCAATATCGACGCCTATGCCGAGGGCACCCCGATCCGCAGCTTCCGCGTCGTCGGCGGCGCCTCGATCAACGTCCAGATGGAACGGCTGTCGCGCGGCGTCGATGTGCTGATCGCCACGCCCGGCCGCCTGATCGACCTTATCGAGCGACGCGCGGTCGATCTGTCGCAGACCACCTATCTGGTTCTGGACGAGGCCGACCAGATGCTGGACATCGGCTTCATCCATGCGCTGCGCCGGATCGCCAGGATCCTGCCGAAGGAACGGCAGACGCTGCTTTTCTCGGCCACAATGCCGAAGCTGATGTCGGAACTGGCCGACACCTATCTGACCGATCCGGTCAGGGTCGCGGTAAACCCTCCGGGCCAGGCCGCCAAGCAGATCGAGCAAGGCGTGCATTTCGTCACGCAAGGCGACAAGGCGACGCTGCTGGCAGAATATCTGTCGAAACATCCCGGCGAATTGGCCATGGTCTTCGGTCGCACCAAGCATGGCAGCGAAAAACTGTCCAAGCTTCTGGACAAGTGGGGGTTCAAGGTCGCGGCGATTCACGGCAACAAGTCGCAGGGTCAGCGCGAACGCGCCCTGGCCGCGTTCCGCGCCGGCCAGACCCAGATTCTGGTGGCCACCGATGTGGCGGCGCGGGGTCTCGATATTCCCGAGGTCGCCCATGTCTATAATTACGATCTGCCGAACGTGCCCGAGAATTATGTCCACCGCATCGGTCGCACCGCCCGCGCCGGACGCGACGGCCGCGCCGTGGCCTTCTGCGCGCCGGCCGAAATCGGCGAATTGCGCGCCATCGAAAGGGCGATGAAATCCGCCATCCCGGTGATCGGCGGCGAGGTTCCGCCGCCCGCCGCGGCCTCGGCCGGTCGCGGGCCTCGCGGTCGCGGCAAGCCGATCGATGGCGGCGCGAACAAGCGTCCCGCCCGGCGTCCTTCACGGCAGCCCAGAAGCCGGCAGGCGAAGGCCTGAGCGTCGGCCTGCGGGATTTGGGTATTTGGGCAACGAAGAAGCCGCGGGATGTTGGTCCTGCGGCTTTTTCATGCCACCCGCAAACGCGGCCGGGGCAGCGACGCGGCCGCAGCGCACCATGCCAGCACCCCGCACAAGGCGATCGCGGGCACCATGGTGGCGGCGCTGTTATCCATGAACGGTCCGGTCACGGCGATCATCGCGCCTCCGGTCAGCATCTGGATCGTGCCCCCCAGCGAGGAGGCAAGGCCCGCGATGTCGGGATGGGGGTCCAGCGACATGACCATCGCCGTGGGGATGACCAGCCCGAGGAAGGCATTGGCGCAGAACAGCCCGGCCACCACCACCGGCAGCGCGTCAAGGCCGATCCAGACGAGCCCGGTCAACGCGACGCCCAGGACCGCGAAACCGGTGATGGCCAGCGCGATCACCCGCTCCATACCGAAACGGTCGGCCATGGGGCCGGCGAATTGCGAGGCGGTGAAGAAGCCCACGGCATTGATCGCGAAGGCCAGCGAAAAGCCGGTCGGCGACAGGCCGTACTGGCGCGTGTAGACGAAGCTGGCCGCGGACAGGAAGACGAAGAAACTGGCCAGCCCGAAACCGCCGATCATGGTCAGCCCCATGAAGCGGCGGTCCGACAGCAGCCGGCCGGCACCGCTCAGGATCGGGCGCAGCTGCACGGGGCGGCGATGTTCGACCGGCAGGGTCTCGGGCAGAACGAACAGGGTCAGGCACAGGCTGAAGGCGGCCGCGGCGGCAAGAACCGCGAAGATCTCGCGCCAGCCGCCCCAGGCCATGACCAGCGAACCGGTCAGCGGCGCCAGCATCGGCGATACCGAGATGACGATCATGATCGCGGCCATCATTCGGGCCGCCGCCGGCCCGGTCGCCAGATCGCGGATCACCGCCCGCGGCACCACCATCAGCGTGGCCGAGCCCAGCCCCTGCAGTGCCCGCGCCGCGATCAGCCAGCCGATCGAGGGGGCCAGAATCGCGGCAAGCGTGGCGGCCAGAAAGATCGCGGTGCCGATCACGATGGGCATTTTTCGGCCCAGGGCATCGGCCATCGGACCATAGACCATCTGGGCGATGCCGAAAGTGATGAAATAGGCTGTCAGCGTCATTGCCGCTGCGGTCTCGGACGTGTTCAGATCCCTGGCGACCTGCGGCAGCGCAGGCAGATACATGTCCACCGCGAAGGGGCCCACCGCGGCAAGAAGACCCAGCACAAGGGCCATGCGGAACAACGGATCGCGCATTGGAACAACCTGATCTGTGACTGCGAAAAGACAGGGCACCGCGCGACGGCGACGTTCGCCACGGCGACGCGGTTGTGCCAGAAAACGGACTTCCTGGCAATCTCCGCGGCTTGCCCGCGCACCGGCCCGGCGCTATCTGGCGCCATGGCAAAGCTGTATTTCCATTACTCGACCATGAACGCGGGCAAAAGTACACTGCTGCTGCAAGCCGCCCATAATTACCGCGAGCGCGGCATGGCGACGCTGCTGCTGACAGCGGCGCTGGACGGGCGCGAGGGACACGGCCGGATCGGCAGCCGCATCGGCATCGGCGCCGAGGCGCTGACCTTCGATGCCGCGACCGACATGGTCGGGCTGATCGAAAGCCGGGGTCGCGGTTGCGCCTGCATCTTCATCGACGAGGCACAGTTTCTGAGCCGCCATCAGGTCTGGCAACTGGCGCACGTGGCCGACGATCTGCGCATTCCGGTCATGTGCTATGGACTGCGGGTCGATTTCCGCGGCGAATTGTTTCCCGGCTCGGCCGCGCTGCTGGCTTTGGCCGACGATCTGCGCGAGGTCCGCACGATCTGCCATTGCGGGCGAAAGGCCACGATGGTGATCCGGCGCGGCGCAGACGGCGGCGCGCTGACCGAAGGCGCGCAGGTGCAGGTCGGCGGAAACGAGACCTACCTGTCCTTGTGCCGCCGTCATTGGCGCGAGGCGACGGCGCGACAGCGCCCCGCCTAGCCGGCGGGATTGGCCGGCGCGTCCTGCCGCAGCACGCTGAACGAACAATCGTTCAGGAAAGACAGAAAATCCTCGGGCCGCATCGCGCGCATCGATACGTCGTGCTGCGTCGCCCAATCGAAAAGCAGCGTGCAATCGCGATCGGTGCGTCCCATCGACCAGCCATCGAACTGCCGCTGCGCGATGGGCGAGCGCAGCAGCAGCTCGACATCGCGATGTCGGGGATCGGCAAGGATGTCTTCGTAGAGCGAATCAAGATTGTCTGCCGGGCCTTCGATCCACTGGTAATAGACATCGGCTTCGCGATGCAGCAACCCGGTGATGCCCAATCGTGCGTTGCGCAACGCCGCCTTGACCAGCATATCCCGTTCCTCGGCGCCGTTCGGCGGCACCAGAGATTCGCTGCGATAGAGGATTGCCGACAATGTACGGGGCACGAAGACCTCCTCATTCTCGTGGCACTTGACGCTTCTTAACCTGAAACGACCGGCACCATCCATATAAGTTTTGTTAAGTTTCAGCCCGTTGCCTTTGGCTGAGATGGACAAGCATGATCAGCGCCCCTGTGCGCAACCGGCTTGCCGGATTCCCGGCGGCCTGCCAAGCTGGTCGCGGGGAGAGAATGACCATGGATGGCGAACAACATTGTCGCAAGAAGCTGGATGCCGCCGAAATGGGCGTGATCGCGCATCTCTATCGCGGCGAGGTCTATCGCTCGACCATCTGGCGCACGCGGCTGGACACGACGACGAACTGGTCGGTGGTGACGCTGGGCGTCGCCCTGTCGATCACCTATTCATCGCCCCAGGCGTCGCCGCTGCCGCTGGTTCTGGTCGGCATCCTGATCATCTTCTTCCTGATGCTGGAAGCGCGGCGATATCGCTATTTCAACGTCTGGCGCGCCCGCTGCCGGTGGATGGAACTGCATTTCATGGCGCCGATCCTGAAGGAAGGCGATCTGCATCTGGAGGAACACTGGCAGGACCGGCTGGCCGAGGATTATCTGCATCCGGCCTATCATGTCAGCATGTGGACCGCGATCGGTCGGCGGATCCGGCGCAATTATGTCTGGATCCTGCTGATCCAGGCCGTGGCTTATCTGGGCAAGCTGATCGTGCATCCCGACCCGCTGGTCTCGGCCGGCCAGTTGCTGGAACGCGCCGCCATCGGACCGTTTCCGGGCTGGCTGGTCCTGGGGGTCGGGGCGTTCTACTGCATAAGCTGGTCGATCATCGCCATCCTCAGCGGCAAGCAGGACGCGGAACGCGCGCGGATGCGGCGCGACGCCCTGGGCATGGGCTGAGATCCGGCCGACCGCGCCTCAGCCCTGGGGCGTCATCGCCTTGCGTTGACGATTGCGCTCCAGCCCCAGCCTGCGCTCGCGCCAGATGATCAGGATCCCGGCCAGAATGACCACCGCCGCGCCGGTCAGCACGACGGCCGTCGGCGCCTCGGCAAAGAAGAACCAGCCGATGGCGATGGCCAGGATCATCGAGACATATTCGAAGGGCGCGATCAGCGAGGCATCGGCAAAGCGATAGGCCGAGGTCAGAAAGATTTGCCCGAACCCGCCCAGAATGCCGGTCGTGATCAGCAGCGCCAGCGTCCGGGCATCCGGCGCCACCCAGCCGAAGGGCAGCGTGGACAATCCCAGCACCGCCGAGGTGACCGAGAACCAGAAGACGATGGCCGAGGTGCGTTCTTCCTGCACCAGCCGGCGCACGAAGATCTGCGCCAGCGCGGCACAGAAGGCGCCGCCAAGCGCCACGACGGCGCCCAACTGGTTTCGGTAATCGCCCGCCCCGGACATGTTGAGTTGCGGCGACAGCACGATCAGCACGCCGGCAAGTCCCATCCCGACCATGCCCAGGCGGAACAGGCGCACGTCCTCGCCCAGAAACATCGCGGCGAAGACGACGACCAGCAGCGGCGCGGCATAGCCGATGGCGGTCGCCTCGGGAAAGGACAACAGCGACAGCGCCCAGAAATTCAGCCCCATGGCGGCGGTGCCGATGATGCCGCGATAGACATGGCCCAAGGGCCGAAAGGTGCGCAGGCCCACGCCGATCTCCTGGCGCAAGGCCAGCCAGGCCAGAATCACCGGAATGGCAAAAAACGACCGGAAGAAGACCTGCTGGCCGGGCGGCACGCCGAGGCTCTTGTCCGCGGTTGCCTTGACCAGCGCCGCCATCACCGTGAAAACCGCGACGCTGGCGCATTTCAGGAC
>NZ_DHXG01000072.1:17461-25730 GCF_002413585.1 Paracoccus sp. UBA5162 | reverse complement strand
CCGTTCAAACTTTGCCTTTGCCATGGGCGTGGTTCCTCGATTCTTTCGTTGTTGCGTGACGGGCGGAAGTCACCTTCCGCCCTGCCCTGATCAGGCGTATTTCTTCTGGATCTCGTCCGAGATGTTCTGCGGCACGCCTTCGTAATGGTCGAACTGCATCGTGAACACCGCGCGGCCCGAAGACATCGAGCGCAGGTTGTTGATATAGCCGAACATGTTGGCCAGCGGCACGAACGCGTCGATGACGTTCGCGTTGCCGCGGCTGTCCTGCCCCCGGACCATGCCGCGACGGCTGGTCAGATCGCCGATGATCGAGCCGGTATATTCCTCGGGCGTCACCACCTCGACCTTCATGATCGGCTCCAGCAGCTTGGCGCCGGCCTTGCGCAGACCCTCGCGCATCGCGGCACGCGCGGCGATCTCGAAGGCCAGAACCGACGAGTCGACATCGTGGAAGGCGCCGTCGATCAGCGCGACCTTGAAATCGATGACCGGGAAACCGGCCAGCGGACCCGAATCCATCACCGACTTGATGCCCTTTTCGACGCCGGGGACGTATTCCTTGGGAACCGCGCCGCCCACGATCTTGCTTTCGAACGAATAGCCCTCGCCCGGTTCGGTGGGCGTGATGACCAGCTTGACGCGCGCGAACTGACCGGTGCCGCCGGTCTGCTTCTTGTGGGTATAGTCGATCTCGGCCTGAGACGAGATGGTCTCGCGATAGGCCACCTGCGGGGCGCCGATATTCGCCTCGACCTTGAATTCGCGTTTCATCCGGTCGACGAGAATGTCGAGGTGAAGCTCGCCCATCCCCTTCATGATCGTCTGACCCGATTCCAGATCGGTCTCGACCCGGAACGAGGGATCCTCGGCGGCCAGACGTTGCAGCGCCAGACCCATCTTTTCCTGGTCGGCCTTCGACTTCGGCTCGACCGCGATCTCGATCACCGGATCCGGGAAGGTCATGGTCTCCAGCACGACCTGCTTGGACGCATCGCACAGCGTGTCGCCGGTCGTCGTCTCCTTCAGGCCCGCCAGCGCGATGATGTCGCCGGCGAAGGCCTCGTCGATCTCTTCGCGGCTGATCGAGTGCATCATCATCATCCGGCCGATGCGCTCGCGCTTGCCCTTGGTCGAGTTGACGATCGAATCGCCCTTCTTCAGCACCCCGGAATAGATCCGGGTGAAGGTCAGCGAGCCCACGAAGGGGTCGTTCATGATCTTGAACGCCAGCGCCGAGAAAGGCGCCGAATCGTCGGCCGGACGTTCGATGTTGCGGGTCTCGGTCTCGTCATCGGGGCTGAAGCCCTTCAGCACCGGCACGTCGATCGGCGCCGGCAGGAAGTCGATGACCGAGTTCAGCAGCGGCTGCACACCCTTGTTCTTGAACGCGGAACCGGCCGTCACCGGGAAGAACGACAGCGACAGCGTGCCCTTGCGGATCAGCCTGCGCAGCGTCGCCTCGTCGGGCTCGTTGCCGTCAAGATAGGCTTCCATCGCATCATCGTCCTGCTCGACGGCAAGCTCGATCATGTTGTTGCGCCATTCCTCGGCCTGATCCTTCAGCTCGTCGCGGATCGGCTGACGAACCCAGCTTGCGCCAAGGTCTTCGCCCTTCCAGACCCATTCTTCCATCTTGATCAGATCGACGATGCCTTCCAGCTTGTCCTCGGCGCCGATCGGCAGGGCGATCGGACACGGGATGCCACCGGTGCGGTCCTTGATCATCTTCACGCAGTTGAAGAAATCGGCGCCGATCTTGTCCATCTTGTTGACGAACACGATGCGCGGAACCTTGTAGCGGTCGGCCTGGCGCCAGACGGTTTCGGTCTGCGGCTCGACCCCGGCATTGGCGTCCAGCAGACAGATTGCACCGTCCAGAACCGCCAGCGAACGCTCGACCTCGATGGTAAAGTCGACGTGGCCCGGCGTGTCGATGATGTTGAAGCGATACTTCGTGTCCGAAGTGCCGTCGGCAGTCGGGTCTTCCTGGCGCTGCCAGAACGTGGTGGTCGCGGCAGACGTGATGGTGATGCCGCGTTCCTGTTCCTGTTCCATCCAGTCCATGGTCGCGGCGCCATCATGCACCTCGCCCAGCTTGTGCGACTTGCCGGTGTAGAAAAGGATACGCTCGGTCGTCGTCGTCTTGCCGGCATCGATGTGCGCCATGATGCCGAAGTTACGGTAACGCTGCAGCGGATAATCGCGTGCCATGGATGGGGTCCTTTCGCTTTACCAGCGGTAGTGGCTGAACGCCTTGTTCGCGTCGGCCATCTTGTGGGTGTCTTCGCGCTTCTTGACGGCGGTGCCGCGGCCGTTGACGGCATCGGCCAGCTCGCCTGCAAGGCGCTCTTCCATCGTGTGCTCGTTGCGCTTGGCGGCGGCGGTGATCAGCCAGCGGATCGCCAGCGCCTCGCGACGGATCGGACGAACCTCGACGGGCACCTGATAGGTGGCACCACCGACGCGGCGCGAACGCACCTCGACCGAGGGCTTCACATTGTCGAGGGCCTCGTGAAAGACTTCGATCGGCTCGCGCTTCAGACGGTTCTCGACGCGCTCCAGCGCGTTGTAGACGATCCGCTCGGCAACCGATTTCTTGCCGTCAACCATCAGGTTGTTCATGAATTTGGTCAGCACGCGATCGCCATATTTGGCATCGGGCAGGATTTCGCGCTTTTCAGCGGCGTGACGACGGGACATTCCGGAATCTCCTTACTTCGGACGCTTGGCGCCGTATTTCGAACGACGCTGACGGCGATCCTTGACGCCCTGGGTATCCAGCACACCGCGCAGGATGTGATAGCGGACACCCGGAAGGTCCTTCACGCGGCCGCCGCGGATCAGCACGACGCTGTGTTCCTGCAGGTTGTGCTTTTCGCCCGGAATGTAGGAAATGACCTCGAAGCCATTCGTCAGGCGCACCTTGGCGACCTTGCGCATGGCCGAGTTCGGCTTTTTCGGCGTCGTCGTATAGACGCGCGTGCAGACGCCACGCTTCTGCGGGCATCCTTGCAGGTGCTGCGACTTGCTGCGCTGCACCTTGGGCTGCCGCGGCTTGCGGATCAGCTGTTGAATCGTCGGCATTCGGTTCCCCGTCTTGCTTCTCGTCAATACTCGCAGCCGGTCGGCTGCGCCACTTCTCGACGGCGATCTGCGCGAATCGCAAAACGCCAAAACCATCCGGCCCCATGGCGGGGTGGACGGGTCAAATTCCAGAGGATCGGGGCGTTCGGACCCGGATCGTGACCACACAGGTTCTGGTGCCCGATGCGGTTGCCCGCCGGGTGACGGGGCGTATAGGGGGAATCGGAGAGGCTGTCAACACGACCGCCCCGGCCGCGAAGGATCAACTCGCGGCAGCGCCGCGGCCTGCCGTTCCAGCGACGTGCGGCGCAGTCGGAATCTTTGGCGCAGTTGCCGGTCCAGCGCCTGATCGTCATCCATGGTCCAGGGCAGGCCCGGCCCCATGGCCCCGGAATCGCTGTCGCCATGGATCGAGCGCAAGAACATCAGCGGTCTGGTCACAGCGACGCCGGGCATCCATTGCGGCAGCCTGGAATGGTCGTAATGCAGTGCCGTCTCGGCGGCCTCGGGGCCGAGAAAGATGGTCAGGGCCACACCCATGTTGTGACAGATGCGCGGCGTGACCTTCAGCCTGCCCTCGGCGAATTCGATCATCAGCCCGCGCGAATAATCCAGCGACAGCTTGCGATCCACCTTCCACAATGCCTTGATGCGGCGAAAATCGCGCCGCGCCGCGGCGATGTAATCGACCGCCACCGCATCGTCGTCATCGTGGCGGAAATGGCCGATCACCTCGGCCCGCGGATCGATATGGGGCATGATCGCCGCCCGGCAAGCGGCCAGGTGCCATTGCATCGGCGGAATCAGTTCCAGCCGAAGCTGCGGAACCTCGAGGCAAAGATCGCGCAGCAGCGACAGCCACGGCTCTGGCAGATCGGGTCCGGTCATCACCACCAAGGTGAAATCGGGATCGGTCTGCGCGCGCCAGGCCGGCAGCGCGACCTCGCTGAACCAGAACCAGCGCCGCGCCAGCCTGTCGGGATCATAGAGATGGGCGCGGCGTTCCTGATAGCTGTCATGTTCGACCTGATAGCCACGCAGTCCCACATAGGAAAAGCGGCAAAGCCCCAGCATTTGAACCCGCATCGCGACTACCGCCTTCCCAGCTGCGCCTCGCGCCAGATCGTGTAGACGCCCGCACCCACCACCAGCGCCGATCCGGTCCAGGTCCACAGATCGGGCCATTCCCCGAAGATCACCAGCCCGGCAACGATCGCGACCAGAAGCGAGACATAGCGGAACGGCGCGATATAGGAAATCTCGCCCATCCGCATCGCCGAGACGGCACTGACATAGCCGATGGTCAGGAAACCGCCGCCCATCAGCAGCAGCCCGATCTGTGACGGCCCGGGCATCACCCATCCCTGAAACAGGCTGGCCACCAGCCCAAAGGCGCTGACAGCCACGGCGGCGTAGAAGGCGATGGTTTCGGAACTGACCGCCCGGCTGAAACCGCGCGTGGCCAGATCACGCAGCGCGATCAGGATCATGGCGCCCAGAGCGACCAGAGACCAGATTCCAAAGGCTCCGCTGCCCGGGCGCAGGATGATCATCACCCCCAGCAGCCCGATCACCACCGCCCCCGTCCGTCGCCATCCCAGGCTTTCGCCAAAGATCAGCGCCGCGCCCAGCATGATGACCAGAGGCAGCGATTGCATCACCGCCGACAGATCGCCGATGGCCATGCGCTGCAAGGCGTTCAGAAACAGCAGGGTCGAGCCCAGTTCGCCCAGGACACGCAGCGCCATCGGGATGCGCTCGGGCCGGGGCAGCCTCAGCCTCAGGCCGCCACTGCGATACGCCAGCAGCGCGATGGCCGCCATGACCGCCAGCCCGCGCAGGAAGATCGCCTGATACAGGGGCATCTCCTGGGTCACGAATTTCATCACCGCGTCGTTCAGGCCGAACCCGACCATCGACAATGACATCAGGGCGGCGCCGCGCAGATTGTCGCCCGGCTGATGCGGCTGTGTCGCGATCGAGGCCGGACTGACCCGGCGAAATGGTGAAATCAGCGGTGCACGCATTGCGGCTGCCCTCTTGTCCTGGGGAAGCGTTAGGGTTCCGAAGGGTCAGGCACAAGGGGGCGTGTTCTTGCCCCCCGGCAGCAAGCATCGCAGGACGCGGGGTATCGCTGCCCCCCGGACCGGCACCGCACATGGCACGGGCCAGCACGGGCCTTGCGGGCGGGCCGCAAGGATCCCTCGGGTGGTCCGTTCCTCGAAGACCTGCGCCCTTTCGATATTCGCAGCAACAGTGTCAAGACGCCTGTCCCGGCTGTGCGGGGCATTGTCCCTCAAGGCCTTGCAGAACTCGTTTCCGCGCTGCCGCCGATCCTTGAGCGAACCAGAAAAAAGGCCCGGCGCAGCCGCCGGGCCTTCTTTCTCATGTCTTCATGCGGTGACGATCACTCGTCGCCGCCGGCCTCGGGCATATCCGCCATGACCGGTTGCGCTTCGGGCGCGGCCAGCGCGGCGGCGGCCTCGGCCTCGGCCTTGCGGGCCTCGATCACCTCGGCATCCCGATCGGCGGCGATCTTGCGCACGCGGGTCGTGGCCCCGCCGGTGCCCGCCGGGATCAGACGGCCGACGATGACGTTCTCCTTCAGCCCGACCAGCTTGTCGCGCTTGCCCTGAACGGCGGCCTCGGTCAGCACGCGCGTCGTTTCCTGGAACGAGGCGGCCGAGATGAAGCTGCGGGTCTGAAGCGATGCCTTGGTGATGCCCAGCAGCACCGGCTCGCCCGAGGCCGGACGGCCCCCCTTGGCTTCGATCTTGGCGTTCTCCTGCTCGAACTCGTCGCGCTCGACATGCTCGCCCTTCAGCAGCGTCGTGTCGCCGCTATCGATGATCTCGATCTTCTGCAGCATCTGGCGAACGATCACCTCGATGTGCTTGTCGTTGATCTTCACACCTTGCAGGCGATAGACGTCCTGCACCTCGTCGATCAGGTAGTCGGCCAGCGCCTCGATCCCCATGATCCGCAGGATATCGTGCGGCGCGGGGTTCCCGTCCATGATGTAGTCACCCTTCTGCACGAAGTCGCCTTCCTGCACCGGGATGTGCTTGCCCTTGGGCACCATGTATTCGACGGGCGCCTGATCCTCGTTCGAGGGCTCGATGGAGATGCGTCGCTTGTTCTTGTAGTCCTTGCCGAACCGCACATGACCGTCGATTTCCGCGATGATCGCGTGATCCTTGGGCCGACGAGCCTCGAACAATTCCGCGACGCGGGGAAGACCCCCGGTGATGTCCTTGGTTCTGGCACCTTCGCGCGGGATCCGGGCGACGACATCACCCGGACGGATTTCCTGCCCGTCCTCGACCGACAGGATCGCATCCACCGACATCGGATAGGTGACGGGGTTGCCCTGTTCGTTGCGCACAGGCTCTCCGCCCTCGCCGACGATCAGGATTTCCGGCTTCAGATCGTTGCCTTTCGGCGCACTGCGCCAATCGGTCACGATCTTCTGCGTCATCCCGGTCGCATCGTCCGTCTCGTCACGCACCGAAAGGCCGGTCGTCAGATCGACGAACTTCGCGACACCGCCCTTTTCGGCGATGATCGGCAGGGTGTAGGGATCCCATTCGTACAGCTTGGCGCCGCGGATCACCCGGTCGCCTTCCTTCACGAACAGCTTGGAGCCATAGAACAGCTTGTGGCTGGCCCGTTCCTGCCCCTGATCGTCCATGATCAGCAGTTGCATGTTGCGCGACATGACCACCATTTCGCCACTGGCGTTGGTCAGCGTGCTTTCGTTGCGGAACTGCACGCTGCCCTCGTGCGAGGCCGCCTGGAAGGATTGCTGGCCACCCTGCGCGATACCGCCGATGTGGAAGGTCCGCATCGTCAGCTGGGTGCCCGGCTCGCCGATCGACTGGGCTGCGATGATGCCCACCGCCTCGCCGATATTGACCAGCGTGCCGCGCGCCAGATCCCGACCATAGCACAGCGCGCAGACCCCGTCCTCGGATTCGCAGGTCAGCGCGGACCGGATGCGGACCGATTGCACGCCCGCCTGCTCGATGGCGTCGGCCTTGCGTTCGTCGATCAGCTCGCCACCGCGGATGATGATCTCGTCGCCGCCCGGAACCAGAACATCCTCGGCCGCGGTGCGCCCCAGAATGCGTTCGGACAGCGGCGCGATGACCTCGCCGTCATTGACGGCGGCCGAGGCGGTGATGGCCTGTTCGGTGCCGCAATCATGATCGCGGATGATGCAATCCTGCGCCACGTCGACGAGACGACGGGTCAGATAGCCCGAGTTCGCCGTCTTCAACGCCGTGTCCGACAGACCCTTGCGGGCGCCGTGGGTCGAGTTGAAGTATTCAAGAACGGTCAGACCTTCCTTGAAGTTGCTGATGATCGGCGTCTCGATGATCTCGCCGTTCGGCTTGGCCATCAGGCCGCGCATCCCGCCAAGCTGCTTCATCTGGTTGGTCGAGCCACGCGCACCGGAATGGGCCATCATGTAGACCGAATTCGGCTCCATCTCGGCGCCGTTCTCGTCCTTCTTGGTGGCCGAGATGGTGGACATCATGGCCTCGGTGACGCGGTCGTTGCATTTGGACCAGGCATCGACGACCTTGTTGTATTTCTCGCCCTGGGTGATCAGACCGTCCAGATATTGCTGTTCGAATTCTTTCACCTGATCCTGGACCTCGCCCACGATGTCCCACTTGTTGTCGGGAACCACCATGTCGTTCTTGCCGAAGCTGATGCCCGCGCGGAATGCCTCGCGGAAACCCAGGCCCATGATCTGGTCGCAGAAGATGACCGATTCCTTCTGGCCGCAATAGCGGTAGACGGTGTCGATCACGAATTGCACGTCCTTCTTGCGCAGCAGGCGGTTGACCAGTTCGAACGGCGCCTTGGCATTCAGCGGCAGCAACGCGCCCAGCCGGACCCGGCCCGGCGTGGTCTCGTAGCGGCGGATGACCTCGTTGCCATTCTCGTCGATCTGCTTGATCCGGGCGGTAATGCCCGCGTGCAGATGCACCTCGCCGGCGGCAAGGGCGTGCTCGACCTCATCGACGCTGGCGAAGGACATGCCCTCGCCCTTCATCCCCTCGCGCTGCATCGAGACGTAATAGAGGCCCAGAACCATGTCCTGGGACGGCACGATGATCGGCGCGCCGTTGGCGGGCGACAGCACGTTGTTCGTCGACATCATCAGGACGCG